>JBCCDL010000026.1:0-18023 GCA_039030815.1 Cyanobacteria bacterium P01_A01_bin.83
CTATGTGGATATCCTAACTTTATTCATCAAGATCCAGTTCCTCATCCTCAATATTGTCAAGAAGAAGAATTGATTTTATTGTTTCAAATGGTTTCAAATCAGAGCAAAGCCATTGATATTATGTGGGCAGATGGGGGAATTTGTAACTTTTTTATTAAGAGATCTAATTTGGAAAAATTGGATTTTACTCAGGTTTTATACAGTTGGGATTGTGGTTAGTATTCAACGTCTGGTGGACAACACCCAAAGTTTATGATGCTTGATGATTTTTACAATCAAAATTGGTTGCCCACCAATAATAATTAATTACCCAGCTTTCGCTAAAATATTTTCCCCGCCAGTTACCAACCTTAAAGCTTCTTGGTATTGTAAATCGGCATCAGTAGCAATTTGCGCGTAGGTAATCGGCTTTTGGGAAATTACATCATCAGGCATAATTCCCAGCTTGTTAATATCCGTATGATTGGGAGTTTCGTATTTGGCTACCGTAACCGCTAAACCAGCACCATCAGGTAACTCAAACAAAGACTGAATCAATCCTTTGCCAAAAGTTTTTTCCCCTACCAACAAAGCCCGTTGATTGTCATGTAATGCCCCCGCTAAAATTTCACTAGCACTAGCTGTTCCCTGATTAACTAGCACCACCAAAGGATCTTCAGTTAAGATTTCGCTAGTAGAATCAAAACTACCCAATGCACCCTGACGGTTAACCGTATACACAATCGTGCCTTCATCTAGCCACATCCGCGCAATCTCTACTCCTGCCTGTAACAAGCCTCCAGGGTTATTGCGTAAGTCGAGAATATACGCCTCAGCACCTTGCTGTTCAAGATCGCTTACTCCATGAGCAATTTCTTTAGCAGCATTAGCACTAAACTGATTTAGTCGTACATAGCCAATTTTTTTATCTGTGTTGGTATCTAAGGCAGTGTATACAGGATTGAGAGAAATGCGATCGCGCACTATTTCTACATTACGCGCTGCTGCTGCTTGATCCTGACCAGACTTAATTCTCAAAGATACCGTTGTGCCTACCTTGCCTCGCATTTTAGCGGCAGCTTCGTCTAAGGTAATGGTTTTAGTATCAACTCCGTCAATCTCTAAAATGCTATCTCGTGGCTCAATCCCTGCTGCTTCTGCTGGCGAACCCGCTAGAGGAGAAATCACCTCAATCAATTTAGTTTCAGGATTAACGTTGATCTGCAATCCTACTCCCGAAAGTTCCCCTGAAGTGTTGACCTGTAAACTACGATACTGCTCTGGTCTTAGTAACCTGGTAAAGGGATCATCCAAAGTTGCCAGCATGTCTTCAATAGCAGTGTAAGCTTCTTCGCGATCGCGCAGCGGTTTTTTGACATATTTTTCCCTCATCTTCCACCAATTTTGGTGATTGAAGGTTTCATCCAAATATGATTGATTAACAATTCGCCAGGATTGTAGTAATAGCTTTTGTTCCTCTGTAAAAGCATGAGCCTCTGATACATATAAAGCAGAAGATGTCAACCAAAATATTGTCAGTAAAGCGATCGCAAAAACTTTTTTGAGCATGAGTAGTGTAGTAATAGTAGGGGATATCTTAAAGATTATTTTAAATTAGCGGTTCTTAATTAATTGTTACTTATAAACAGTGGATTTGTGGGGCAGAGCGAAGCTAAAGCTAAAAATAAATGTCAAAGGATTTCGATCTTCTCAGTCTAAACATGGCTTATAATACGGTATTAGGTAAAGACATCATAGCTTAAAGCTATGTTACGTTTTTTGAGTGGAGTAAAACATAATCTACCCGTTATGAAAAACTCCCTATGAACTTAATCAGCAAATATACACAAGCGTGCTGTCTACTGCCAAACTAAGTAGACCAGCTTTAATATTAAAGTAAGCATCAACTACCAGAGGTTTTCTCAGTGATTCTAAATAAGTGCCTCCCACTCAGCAGACCTAAAGTCTGGATCAGGAGTGTGCAAAATTAGAAGGCTGAATCGATAAATGGTAGAGTCATCCATAATTATTTTTCAACGCTAATTCACAGGCTTCATGTTTTCTAAACAAGTAACAGATTCAAAAGCATTTCAATGGTTTGATGAGCGTCTTGAGATTCAAGCAATTTCTGACGACATCACCAGCAAATATGTCCCTCCCCATGTCAATATTTTCTACTGCTTGGGTGGTATTACTCTAGTGTGCTTCTTAATTCAGTTTGCTACTGGATTTTGCATGACTTTCTACTACAAGCCCAATGTGGCTGAAGCTTTTTCTTCAGTTGAGTACATCATGAATGAAGTTAGCTTCGGCTGGTTAATTCGTTCCATTCATCGCTGGTCAGCCAGCATGATGGTCTTAATGATGATTCTGCATACTTTCCGCGTCTATTTAACTGGCGGTTTTAAAAACCCTCGCGAATTGACTTGGATTACAGGAGTAATCATGGCAGTAATCACCGTTAGCTTTGGTGTAACTGGTTATTCTCTTCCTTGGGATCAAGTTGGTTATTGGGCGGTAAAAATTGTATCTGGTGTTCCAGCAGCAATCCCCGTAGTTGGCGATCAAATGGTAGAGCTTTTAAGAGGTGGTGCTAGTGTAGGGCAAGCAACCCTAACTCGCTTTTACAGCTTACATACCTTTGTTTTACCTTGGTTAATTGCGGTATTCATGCTGTTGCACTTCTTGATGATTCGCAAACAAGGTATTTCTGGTCCCTTGTAAAGAATATAAAAACCAAAGTAATTAGCAGATTTTCTAGGAACACAAATAGCTTTTGGGAAATCTGCGCCTTGGAGGTAAATAGTTTATCGCCATGATGGTTTTAAGCTATTTACTTTTGATTTAAGTTAGCACTGTCAAGCTTAAATAGCACAGTGCTAACTTTAACTAAACTCAGACTGTTAGAATTTTTTTGATAATTTTCTAACTAGACAAGTTATAGATTACATTACGCAAAGCCGTAGACAATGGACGCAGGCGACAAACAAAGGGGTTCCTTTGCGCTGTGACCGTTGGTAAATTTAGGAGATAAAACACATGTCAACATTAAAAAAACCCGATCTAAGTGATCCCGCTTTACGCGCTAAGCTTGCTCAAGGAATGGGTCATAACTATTATGGTGAACCTGCTTGGCCCAACGATTTGCTATATATTTTCCCAGTAGTTATTCTGGGTACTATTGGTTTAGTTGTAAGTCTAGCTGTACTTGATCCTGCCATTGTGGGAGAACCAGCTAATCCTTTTGCAACTCCTCTAGAAATTTTACCCGAATGGTATTTATATCCAGTATTTCAAATACTACGGGTTGTCCCTAGTAAGCTTCTGGGGATTGCTGCTCAAACAGCGGTTCCCTTGGGTCTGATGTTAATTCCCTTTATTGAGAGTGTTAACAAGTTTCAAAACCCTTTCCGTCGTCCTGTAGCTACTACAGTATTTTTATTCGGTACTTTGGTAACTATCTGGTTGGGAATTGGTGCAACTTTCCCTATCGACGAGTCTTTGACTTTAGGTTTATTCTAAATCAAGGCTTAAGCACAGTTATTTAGCTGTAAAGTAAGACGTAGCGTTTGATTAGCTCTATCCTAGAGACTATCAATCAGATCTATAATTGTGATCTAGCTACGTCTTCTTGTTATGTTAATTACTGTATCGGATCGTGATTATTATCAGCATTGGTTTGTTAGTATATTAATTTGTTAGCAAAGTCTAAATCGTTGAGCCAGCGGCTTTCTATTTAAAATGATTTTCAGGAGCTTATAAGTGGGGATTGCCCGCTTTTTTTGTTGTTTGAATTAAATTTTAGAAACATAAGTTAATACTTAGCAAGAAGTATAGTTGGTTTTCCATAATCTTTAACGCAACATGACTCATCCAGTAATTCCTCAAATTATTGAATTAGCTTCTCCCCTAGCACAAGACCTTAACTTAGAATTAATTGATGCCGTATTTCAAACTAACAAAACTCCTCCAACCCTAAGAATAGACATTAGAAATCCTCATCAGGAAACTAGCTTAGAAAATTGTGAGCAAATGAGTCGCATTCTAGAAGAAAAGCTAGACTTAACCGAAGTAATTCCAGGGACTTACGTTCTAGAAATTTCCAGTCCTGGTATTTCTCGTACTCTAACTACAGAGCGAGAATTTATCGCCTTTAAAGGATTTGCCGTCACAGTTAATACCTTTGCCCCATATAAAAACCAGAAGCAATGGCAAGGGCGTTTGCAAAGTCGCGATGATGTAGCAATTCACATTAATCAGAAAGGTAAAGCGATCGCAATTCCTAGAGAATTAGTGTCAAAAGTACAGCTTAACGATGAATAAGACTAGCTATGTCGGATATTTGTGGGATATTTAGCGGCTTGAAGCAATTAAGATCGGCAATTCAGTAATTTAGACACCAGTTTCATTATTTAGTAGGAGTAAAATATGACCATAGTTAGTTTGCCTGGTCTGAGGGCAACTATCGACGAAATCAGCCAGAGATACAATTTACCAGGAAGCTCTGTTGAGGAAGCTTTGAGAGAGGCTTTGATCAAGGGCTATGAAAAATTTCGTCGGTCTAAAGATCGCAATGAAGAATTTAGTGAGGAATATTTTGAAAACTTTAATGTTCAGTTAGATACTGATGAAGAAGGATTTCAAATCTTGACGACTAAAGTTATTGTCGATATTAGCAAAGACCAAATCGAAGACCGCGACCATCAAATAGCTCTCAGTGAAGTCCAAGAGCAGGTTGATGACTCGGAAATACAGGTAGGAGATTCAGTCCTGGTTGACGTGACTCCTGAACAAAAGGATTTTGGTCGCATGGCGGCAATCCAAACCAAACAGGTGTTGCTGCAAAAACTGAGAGATCAGCAGCGAAAGCTAATCCAAGAAGAGTTTCAAGATTTAGAAGGAACGGTTTTACAAGCAAGAGTGGTTCGGTTTGAAAGACAATCGGCAATTGTGGCAGTAACTAGCGGGTTAGGTCAGCCTGAAGTTGAGGCTGAATTACCCAAGCGAGAACAGTTAGCCAATGATACCTATCGCTCAAATACTACTTTTAAAGTTTATTTGAAAAAAGTTAGAGATACGCCTCATCGAGGTCCTCAACTAATGGTTTCTAGAGCGACAGCAGGATTAGTTGTAGAACTGTTTAGTAATGAAGTACCCGAAATTGAAGAGGAAATTGTTCGTATTGTTGCTGTTGCCCGAGAAGCTCATCCCCCTTCACGTCATGTCGGAGTACGCACCAAAATTGCGGTAGATACCTTAGAAAGAGATGTTGATCCTGTGGGCGCCTGTATTGGCGCTAGAGGTTCGAGAATCCAGGCGGTAGTTAATGAATTACGGGGTGAAAAAATCGACGTGATTCGCTGGTCGCCAGATCCTGCAACCTATATTTCTAACTCATTAAGCCCTGCAAGAGTAGATCAGGTAGTTTTGGCTAACACAGAAGAAAAGCAATCATTAGTTTTGGTAGCCGAAGATCAGCTAAGTTTAGCAATTGGGAAAGAAGGGCAAAATGTTCGCTTAGCGGCTCGCCTGACTGGCTGGAAAATTGATATCAAAGATATTAATAAATACGACGAAGCAGCAGAAATGGCAAAATGGGCTGCTCAGGCAGAAGCAGCTAAAGCTAGAGCCGCCGAGCTGGCTGAGGAGTCAGAGGAGTCAGAATATGAAGCAGAGCCAGAAGTTGCTGAAGAGGAAATTACCAATGATCCTGAGGTGGAGACTGAAGTTGAAGCCTCTTCAGTAACATCGGAAGAAGAGAAAGCTGAAACTGAAGCTTTGGACGTTGAACCAGAAACAGAAGATAGCTAGCTGATAACTGACATTTGGCGTCTCTTCAAAAATAAAGCGGCGCTAAATTATGATTCATAACTTCAGGAGAATGGTGAACGGTGTAATCTGCTATCTTTTGAGTCTTGAACCTAAGCAAAATCTTAAAAAAAAAGTCAAAATTGAATCAGATCAACTATCGTCAGTGTATTAGCTGTAAAAAAATTGCCCCCAAAGACAATTTCTGGCGCGTGGTGCGAATGTCATCCAGCTACGAAATTAGCCTTGATTATGGGATGGGGCGCTCTGCTTATCTTTGTCCCAATACTAAATGCCTGACACATGCTAAACATAAAAACCGTCTTCAAAGTGCTTTAAGAGCTAAAGTTCCTGAGAATATTTATCAAAATTTACAAGAACGTTTAAGCTGATAATGTTAGAGTCTGGTAATTATTAAATTTAGAGTTCGATATTTGATCAATAACTCATTATTTTCCTTAAAATAAAGCTAGGGATAGATCACTATCGATCACAATTGAGAATTGTTATTCAATTGTTTAATTGTTTAATCTAGATTTTATTATTTAATAGAGTCATCAAGATATATTCAGCATCTAAAATACATGAAGGACTACATGGATAAACAAATGGTCAAATAAACTTAAACAGTCAACTGAGGGGCATAGTGGATGAACGATAAAGTGAGAATATACGAACTATCGAAAAAATTGAATTTGGACAATAAAGATATTAAAGAAATTTGCGAGCAGCTCAATATTGCAGTCAAGAGCCACAGCAGTACCATAACTGCATCCGACGCTGAGAGAGTAGAAGCAATGGCGGCGAAAACCCCTCGCGCCGAGAATAATAACGGTCCGAAAAAAGCCTCAAAAACAATTAAGACTATAGGAAAGCGCAAACAGCAGATTTTGGCTGTTCATCATCGGACTGAAAGTTCCAGTTCTGAGCAAGCATCTCCGCCTAATGGTACTTCTCCTAAGTTAGTGGCTCCTCCCTCAAGACCGAAAGCCCCTAATTCAAGACTTTTAAGGGAAGAATCGGTCAATAGTGCTGCATCACCTCAAGTAGAGCGGGTTAGTAATAAACCAAAAGAGGTCAAAACACCTCAAGCAGTAACCCAAACGACCGAAGCTCCCGCAAAACCCAGCCTGATTCAACCTCCCAAATTATCTGCTCCACCTTCTAGACCACAAGAGAAAAAATCAAGCACTAGGAAATCGATTCAGCTTCCTAGTAAACCAAAAAAACGCGTTGTCGAATCGCCCTCCGCTAAACCAGAAAACAAACCAGAAAACAAACCAGAAGAAGTAGCAAAGAAGGAAGTAGAGAAGAAGAAAGTTATTGCTCCGCTGCCTAAGCTTAATCGACCGCAAAAAGTTCAGGCGGTTAGCAAAGTTGCGGAAAAAGAAGAGGTCGATCCCGATACTACTGAGAGCTTAGAGAACGACGATATCATTACTGATGACATCGAAGTTAAAAAAGTTACTCGTCTCAAACGTCCTGCGCCTCCGCGTAAAGTAAAAGAGTGGGAAAATGAGGAAGACGATGAGAATAAGCAAAACAAGTCTGGCAAAGGCAAAGCCGCTAAAAAACGTCGTGGTCTAAAACCAATCTTGGATGATGACGATTTTGATGATGCTGATTCCAACGAGGTTCAAGTTAATAAGGCATTTAGCCTGTCAACTGCCCGTCCTGCCAAACCAAAATCTTTACAACAACAGCAGCCAGCAGCCAGCACTAATAAAAAGCCTCGTAAGCCTTCCTTTAAAACTGAGAAGACGCAGAAAACTGAGAAAGCGCCCAAAGGAAAAGTGGTAGCGACTTTGCCCGAATCGATTACCTTAACAGATAATCTGACAGTTAGAGATTTGGCTCAAAGGCTCAATACTCCTGAAACAGATATTATCCGTAATTTATTCTTTAAGGGAATCCCCGTTAACATTACTCAGACTCTCGATTTAGAAACAGCTTCTTCTGTGGCTGAAGAACTAGGGGTAATTGTCGAAACTCCAGAAAAAACATCAGCGGCAGTTAAAGATACAGAAATGCTGGATGCTGATGATCTCGAAAATCTGCAACATCGACCTCCTGTAGTCACCATTATGGGTCACGTGGATCACGGTAAAACAACTCTGTTAGATTCTATTCGTAAGAGTACTGTCGCTTCTGGCGAGGCTGGCGGTATTACCCAACACATTGGTGCTTACCATGTTGATGTGGAACATAATGGTGAAAAACAGCAAATTGTATTCTTAGATACTCCTGGTCACGAAGCGTTTACGGCAATGCGTGCTAGGGGAACAAGGGTCACAGATATTGCAATTTTAGTTGTGGCTGCTGATGATGGTGTACAGCCTCAAACCAGAGAGGCAATTAGCCATGCCAAGGCGGCTGAAGTACCTTTATTAGTGGCAATCAATAAAGTAGATAAGCCAGAATCTAATCCAGATAGAATTAAACAGGAATTAACCGAACAAGGTTTAGTTCCTGAAGATTGGGGTGGTGATACTACCATGGTGCCTGTCAGCGCCCTTAAAGGAGATAATCTAGATGAGCTGTTAGAAATGATCCTGCTGGTGGCTGAAGTTGAAGAACTATCTGCTAACCCCGATCGCCCTGCCAAAGGAACCGTAATTGAAGCGAACCTTGACCGTAACAGAGGTCCAGTAGCAACTCTATTGGTGCAAAATGGTACCCTAAGAGTAGGAGATAGTATCGTAGCTGGGTCGGTGTTAGGTAAAGTTCGAGCCATGGTAGATGATACTGGCGCTAAGGTAGAAGAGGCTACCCCTTCCTTTGCCGTAGAAATTCTGGGACTGAATGATGTCCCCGAGGCAGGAGATGAGTTCGATGTCTATCAAGATGAGAAAGAAGCAAGAGCGATCGCCGATGAGCGTTCAATTGCGCAAAGAGATACTCGATTATTGCAATCAATGTCTTCTCGTCGCATCAGTTTAAGTACCATTTCGGCACAGGCGCAAGAAGGTGAACTAAAAGAACTCAACTTAATCATTAAGGCTGATGTTCAAGGCTCTGTCGAGGCAATCCTTGGTTCCTTGCAACAGTTACCGCAAAATGAAGTTCAAATCCGTACTCTCTTGGCATCTCCTGGGGAAGTAACTGAAACTGATGTTGATTTAGCCGCAGCTAGTGGTGCGGTAATTATCGGCTTTAATACTACCTTGGCATCAGGATCGCGACAGGCGGCAGACCGTGAAGGAGTAGATATTCGTCAATACGATATCATTTACAAGCTCTTAGATGATATTCAAGGAGCGATGGAAGGTCTACTCGATCCAGAGGAAGTAGAAGAAAACCTTGGTCAAGTCGAGGTTCGCGCAGTCTTCCCCGTGGGTCGCGGTGCCGTAGCAGGTTGTTACGTCTTGTCAGGAAAAATTGTTCGCAACTGTAAGATCCGCGTCCGCCGTGGCAACAAAATCGTTCATGAAGGAGACCTCAGCTCTCTCAAACGGATGAAAGATGATGTTAAAGAGGTGAACACTGGATTTGAGTGTGGTATCGGTGCGGCTAAGTTCTCCGATTGGAAAGAAGGAGACATTATTGAGGCTTATGAATTAGTCTTTAAGCGTCGTACCTTAGCCGCAAAATAGAGTAGATAGCTTCTAAATAAGTTATGAAAATATAAAAAGGGGATGAGCTGACAATAAATGTCGCAATTCATCCCCTTTTTTACGTATCTAGGGTTTTCTATGTAGTTATGGTTTAGTCAAAGAATTAGTTAGATAAAAATCAGTTAGGCGGAGTAAAAACAGGAGTAAAAACAATAGTGAACATCAAACCCTGGCAAATAGCAATCTTAGTACTTCCGATCGCGGCGATCGCAATTTTTCTCTTGGTAGCGGCAGGTTCTCAAATTCATGATTGGGGAATTAACTGGATTTGGGGTGTAGTGGTCTTGATCTTTGCTGTCTGGCGTTGGCTATTAGTTAAATGGACAAGATCACCTTTAGCCCAGATGTCAGCGGCGATTGATGAGATAAATGAGGAAATAGAAGAACAGAAGTCAGAGTTAGCTGGTGTAAATGATAAAGAACAGGAGATTAGCGCCACTCTAAGCGATATTATCTCCAAAACCAAAACAGATGTGCCAATTTGGCAGGATTGGCAGACATTTTGGCAAAGATGCGTAGAATTAGTAAGTGCGATCGCCCATATTTATAATCCTGAAGTAAAACGCCCTTGGCTTAATATTTATATCCCCGAGGCATATGGTTTGATTCGCGGTACGGTGGATGATACGGATCGCATGATGCAAAAACTATCTCCCGTCTTAAATCGCTTATCTGTGGGACAGGCGGTAGAGGTTTATGAAGTGTATCGCAAGTTAGAACCTTCGGCACGTAAACTTGGTCAGGCATTCAAATGGTCACAATGGTTTCTAAATCCAGCCGCTGCTGCTGCCAACCTTGCCACCAAAAAATTTAATACTCAGGCAAATCAAGAATTACTGCTCAATATGGGACAGTTGATGCGGGAAGTAGCGTTACGCAATTTAGCCCAACAGGCGATCGCACTTTATGGTGACGCAACTATCACATTACCTGAAGTTGACACCCAACCCGCCGTACCCGAAGCAAAAACCAAAACTCTTCAGGAGATTTTAGCCGCTGCTGAACCTGAAACCGAACTGGAACAAAAGCCCGTCAATATCATTCTGGTGGGACGTACTGGGGCAGGAAAAAGCAGTCTGATTAATACTCTATTTCAGTCACAACGAGCAGAAGTAGATGTCTTGCCTAGTACCGATCAGATTAGAACCTATCGTTGGCAATCTCCAACCCAAGAAGTATTAAACTTGTTAGATACTCCTGGTTACGAACAAATTAATCGTCCTGAATTAAGACAAGAAGTAATCGATTTTGCTGCCATTGCCGATTTATTATTATTAGTAACTCCTGCCCTCGATCCTGCGCTGCAAATGGATTTGGATTTCTTGCAGGACGTACAGCCAGTTTTACCAGATATTAGCGTTGGCATTGTGACTCAAGTTGACTGCCTGCGTCCAATACGTGAGTGGAATCCGCCTTATGATTGGCAAGAAGGTACCCTCCCCAAGGAAAAATCGATCCGCGAAGCAACTATATATCGTATGGAACAACTGGGAGAGTTCTTCGACTTAATTTTACCCATCGTTACTGAAGATTTAGCAAGCAATCGTGAGAGTTGGAATATCACGGCGTTATCTACAGCCTTAATTAACGCGCTCCCGACCGCCAAGCAACTGCGTCTAGCCCGCTTTCTCCAAGATCTAGAAGCCCGTAGTACTGCCGCTGGTCAAATTATTGAACGTTACACCCGTCAGATGGCAACTTCTCAAGGATTAGCTGCCTTTCTCAAAAGTCCAATTCTTCAGTTTATTTCCACTATGACTACAGGCAATAGCGCCCTAGCATATATTTTGGCTGAACAAATTCCCCTCGAACAAGCCCCTGTAGTAATTGGTAAACTACAAATGGCTTATGAACTCCACAACCTACTAAATGACGAACAGAGTTTTGATCTTAAAGCTATTTGGTCTTTACTGCTAGAAGACAACAATTTGGATAGTAATAACCCCTGGGCATTAGGTCAGGCTTTAGTAGAATACTGGAGCAAAGATCTTAATTCAGCACAATTACGCGATCGCTATAACTATTATCGCCAACAAACCTAAGATACGCCTGGTAGTAAGAGTAATTTACGAATCGTCCTTAAATAATTGTATTTTAGAATGACTACACTAACCAGGGCTATATAGCGTTTCTCAGTTGGATGAGGTGCAATAACAATTGCGAACCAATTACGAAGATCATCCTGAGAAATTTGGACATAGGCATAAGCGATCGCAATTCCATAGCTTCTTAATTAGCTGAGTCGGTTTCTTTTAATTGCCCTGAAATTTTATATTCAGTTTGTCGGTAGATTTCAAGGTTTTGTATGTCGACCGCGAAGCTTACCCTGGGGGTAATCGCGCTATATAACTGTTTGAAGATTTCGGGCGATCGCTCAATAATATCTTCTAACTTATCTTTTACTATTGTTGTCTCAAGTTGATGAAGGGATGGAATAAATGCGATCTCTTTTTAAACTGCTTTACAAATTTCAGGCGATCGCGCTACAACAAAACAATTAAGCATACAATAATTGATTATTAATTTTCTTAACTGTCAACGCGCTTACTAAAATACCAATACGCCTCGCAACTTCATAGGCATTTTTCTGAGGGACAATAATAATTCCAGAATGTTGTTTATTCTCATTGAGATATTGAATGTGCAATCTCTCGAAGTCAACACGGTTATGAGTTACTAGGCATCTACCCAAAGAACTTGCAATTTCTAGTTGTTCGCTGTCGGTTTTACCCAGAGTTGCTTGTTCGGGAACGGTCATAACATCTAAACCACGAGATTTTAAAAGCGTAGCAACCAAAGCGGACATATCCTCATCGGTATAAAGCGCTGCTAGCATAGCTAAAATTAACTTAAGGAGGCTTTCACCGCAGGATGAACTAAATCATCGGGAACTTGATTGCGCTTAATATATTCATTAATTTCCGTCTGATGATCCAAATAAAAACTTAAAGCATCAAATACTTGTGCCAAAGTTAGATGAGGCAGATGATATAAAATTTCTTCTGGCATTATGCCTAAACGCCACAAGCCAACAATAGCACGTACAGATGTCCTAGTACCTTTGATAATTGGCTCTCCATTTAAAATCTCAGGATTTCGAGCTACATAACGAGACAAAGCTGTAGCAGACATAAAAGTTATTTGCCGATTAAATTTACCGTTATATTCAGTTTATCAGTAGGTTTTGTAGTGTTGTATGGCGATCGCCTGAGATTTTTCAAGCAGTTATATAGTGCGATCGCCTAAAACGAGTTTTTAATAGACCTGTCTTGAAAATAGAAGCTAGAACAATGTAAATTCATTAAACATTCTATTCCTAACACCTTATCAAAATATATTTAATTCCAACTATCTAAAAAAGAACCCTGGCTAATTCCTGTCAAGCGGCGATACTGAATCACGGCTTCGGCTTCACTCATCCCTGCCACAATATCAACCGCCATTCTGGTTTGTTCCTGGCTTAAATGCTCAGGATGACCCAATTTAGCCTCAATTTCCAGAAATTCGCGGACAAAACGAGCAGGAATAAAACTCAGATCGCGATCGCTGATTGCCTGAAGATATATTTCAAACAGGGTTTTAATAATTCTTTTCTGACCGTATCTTTGGGTTGCCATGCGGGGATTGGAAATTACGTAAGACCACACAATACGCTGGAGAAACTTGAGTTCTTCTTCTCGGTTACGATTGTATTTTAAGTAACCGCGATCGCCATATTTGGTAGTTAACTGAACCGATTGCACATAGTTTTGAATCAGTTGGGAGCTAATGCGCTTGATTTGAGCTTTTTGTTCAAAAGAGCCAGGGGGATACTGTCCCTTGAGGTTATAGGTGGCATCGAGAAAATTCTGGAAGCGATGGGGATTTGCTCTAACCACCTTGGCAACTTTGTTATTGGGAGATACTCTTAACCACTCAGTAATAAAGCGATCTAGTTCATCCCAGTCCGTTGCCAAAAGTTCTAAGGGAATTAAACCCGCTAAATAGAAATCTTCTAAATCATGAACGCTATAGGTAATATCGTCGGCAAAGTCCATAATGCTGGCTTCCACAGTCTGATAATCACCAGCTTTTGGTCGCGTAAAGTCAAAAGCCTGACGGTCTAAATCATAAACCGAATACTTGCGATGTCTTTTAGAATTGCGATCGCCTGATCTTGTCCAAGGATATTTCAAGACAGCGTTAAGAGTAGCCCTGGTTAAATTAAGACCATAGTAATCAATACGATGAATTGCCAACCTGGTCAAAATCCGAAATGACTGGGCATTCCCTTCAAACCCATCAGTCAAACCCGCTTTAGTGGCACAGGCATCCAATTCTTCTTCTGCGGTATGTCCAAAGGGAGGATGCCCTAAATCATGAGCTAATGCCGCAGCTTCTACGACATCAGGATCTAGTCCGCCAATTGCTACGGCTACTTCTGGTTGCTCTGCCAATAATCTTTCTGCTAATCTACGGGCGACTTGACCCACTTTTAAAGAATGAGTCAAACGATTGTGAAATACGTGACCTTCCTGTGCCGTCAAAACTTGGGTAATTTGTGCCAAACGGCGAAATGCCGAAGAATAGAGAATGCGATCGCGATCTATTTGAAAAGAATGGCGATTGTCTCCTGGCTTATCTCCCTGATTGCCAAAAGGATCGTGCTGTCTTTGTTGTCTGAACGACATAATAATAAGCAGTCATTAACTAAATGGCATAAAAAAGACGTACCCTCATTTAGATAGTACGCCTTGAGTAATCAATTTAGCAGTATTACAGGTCAGTTTTATAAAATTTCTAAATCCCAAGTAGAATTGAACCTCGCTTTTCCCTCTTCAACCAACTGCCATGCAGCTTCTTTGAGTTTTCGGTGTGACAGTTGATGTGATAGGTTAGTTAGTTTGCCCAAGTTTAATCCTAACTGTTGCAAACTCATGGGCGTTTGGTGTTCTTGCAATTCATGTAACAGCAAATATTTTACGTTTTCTGCTTGTTCGACAGAAGATAATTTCATTGTCAAAATCGAGTTGAAGATATAAAAGCATGGTACTATATGTAGCGCTTGATGATTTAGTCATCTACTCAAACCTCTACCCGTAGTGCCGAATACCATTATGCATCAAGATCAGAAAAATAGTAACTTTATTTGTAATTTTTAGTATTAATTTAATTTATCGACAAAATATGGAGCAGTTAAGGGACACAGTTTAGACAAACTTGATGGTGCTTGCTTAATCTAAAAATTAAATATTAGCTGTGTTATTTATGTCAAAATTCTAACTATCAATTCGGATATTTTCAAGGCAGAATTAGTAATGTTATCGAGAGTTGAAAAGTTAATCTATAATCTATACTTTTGTTACATTCCTATAGTTGTTTTTGCCTTATTTTTTAGCAGCAAATTAATCCAATTAACTCCAACTAAATGTTTATTAGGAGCTTTAGTAGAGGAATGTATCTTTTATCAACCAAATTTAGACTTAATCTATCATCCGCTGAATGTAATCAATCTGTTATTTGTTAGCTATAACATTTTGTATCTTTACTACAATGTGATTTTAAAACAAGACACTGTAGGTAAAACTGTTAAGAACGTCTATCACAAAACTAAGGCTCATTATCAGCTAAAGCAACGGCGTAAAAAGATTACCGTCTTGCTCTTGTGCTATTTTATCTCTTTGATTTTATCTTACTTTAGATTCGCCTATACCCTAGTTCGGGCAATATATTAGACTTCTGTAACGAATCATCATGAACTACTTTATCTAGAGGTAAAAGGTAAAAAATGTTAATTTGTTATTTATGTAAGAAACAGGTCTATTGATTTAATAGATTAATGCCATAGTTAGTTTTCCTCTGATGAGTCTGGATCATTTGCTGCTGCTTCTTCCATAGCTTCTTTGATAAATAGCCGTGCTAATTTATCGTAAACTCCCGCACCGATATACTGAGGATACTTATGAGAGCGACTATAAAGCCAGATTAAATTATCTCCATAGTAAATACGAATATCTTTAAATAGACCTTTGCAGTTTGGGATTAAAGAATTTGCTTGATTTAAGGCATCTGTCCAACGTTGATATTCTGCCTCAAAACCAGGAGTTATAACTCGAAACATTATGGTTCGCTTTAGTAGAGCAACAGTAGATAATGTTTTAGTATTCCATATTAAATTTAAAAAGCAAACTAAAAATAAACTAACCAAGGCAATGGAAAATACTAACTGGGCAGACATAGCATTCGCAATAGTGGCATTACTAATTGTCGCAAGTGGGTTATTTATGTTGTTTCAGGGGATTGGCGCTATGAATGAAAAAGATTAAACTGGCATTTACAGCCCTTGCAATTCTATTGACCACAATGAATCACGTCCAACCCGCTTTGGAGTTTCTTCCCCCAGACTATAATCCTTTCGTTTGGTCAATAGCCAAGGGCTTGATTCCTTTTTGGCTGCGTCATGAGCATCAAATAGTGTCAGTTAAAATCGACAATGCCGAGCCATTAATTAATTTATTCCATGAGTTTCAACAGGGTAAAACCAGGTTTATGCTGGCATTTCGCCATCCCACCATTGCCGATCCACCCTGTATTGCTCATTTGTTATGGAATCAGCTACCTGCGATCGCCAAAAAACAGGGATTAGTCTTAAATTCTCCTGTTCATACCCACTTTATTTATGATCGTGGTATTCCTCTGTGGGCGGGAGAGAAAGTGGGCTGGGGAATTTCTAAATTGGGGGGAACACCGATTCGTCGGGGAGTACTAGATCGCTTAGGTTTACGGACGATTCGCGAGTTGTTTGTTAACGGTCAGTTTCCCCTAGCTGCGGCACCAGAAGGGGCTACTAATGGTCATAATGAAATAGTTAGCCCGATTGAGCCTGGAATTGCTCAGTTTGGCTTTTGGTGTCAGTCAGATTTACATAAAGCACAACGTTCCGAGGCAGTAGCGATCGCACCTTTGGGAGTAAGATATTCTTATCTGATAGCACCTTGGCAATATTTGGATCAATTACTGGCTCAACTGGAACTAGATAGTGGCTTGCGAAACACTGCTAATAGCAGCATGGGGTTAGTTAACGGTAGCGATCCTAATGAGAGTCAAGAAACGGAATTCTATCAACGTCTAATTGCCTTAGCAGAGCATTTGCTTGGTTTGATGACAGAATTTTACAGTAAATTCTATCAGCAACCTATCGAGTCAACAGGATCAGATTTACCAAGTCGCCTACAGGCTTTATTAGATGCGGCACTCAAAGTTGCCGAACAGTCATTTGGAGTTAAGCCCAATGGCAATATCAGCGATCGCTGTCGTCGAGTGGAACAAGCGGGCTGGAATCGCATTTATCGTGATGATTTCTCAAAATTAGCCGATCTTGCTCCCGCTGTTAGAGGATTAGCCGATCTGGTGGCATCAGAAGCAGAACTACGGCTGTGGCATATGAGGCTGGTGGAAACTTTTGTTAGCGTTACAGGTCAATATGTGGCAGAAAAACCTAGTGTATCAAGATTTGCCGATACAATCCTGCTGTTATGGAAGATGGTCGCCAGGCTTAAAGGAGAAACCAACTTGAAACCCCCTTACCTGGGCAAAAAGACGGCAAAAATTACGGCGATGCCACCACTGCTGATTGCCGATTACTGGACACAATATCAAGTAAATCGTCGTCAAGCCGTAACCACCCTCACTCAAGATCTTCAGAAAGCTTTAGAGCAATCGATCTTGATTAGTTAGTAACTGTAAGTTCTATCTATCCTTGTTCCTTATTCCTTGTTCCTCATTCATTAAATATATCCTTGATCAGGTTGCAAACTACTGCCATGTGCCGCATCAACTGCCAAGCGATCGCATCTTTCGTTTTCGGCTATGCCTGCATGACCCTTGACCCAGACAAACTCCACATCATGAATTTTGCACAAATCCAGTAATTCTTGCCACAGATCGGGGTTTTTTGCCATTTCCTTTTTGTTTCTACGCCAATCATTAGCCTGCCATTTCTTTGCCCAGCCTTTGGTCACAGCATCAACAATATATTTAGAGTCAGTGTGCAGCTTAACCTTAGAATTAGACTTGAGAGATTCCAAAGCAGCGATCGCTCCCATCATTTCCATACGGTTATTAGTAGTAAGTTTATACCCCTGGGCTAGTTCCTCACGGCGATTGCCATCTATAATCACCGCACCATAGCCACCTTTCCCAGGATTCCCCGTACAGGCACCATCGGTATAGATAATAATGGTGTCACTGTTGGATGCAACAGAGGATTTTGGTTTAATTGTCAGCTTAGGTTTAGTAGAGGTTGCTGGTGTTTTTAATGTCTGTAGATAGCTTAGTAATTCAGGTAACAAGGATTCAGGTAAAGATTCTACTTCTGTCATAATTTTACTTTTGTAATCCATTACCTACTCCAGCCATATAATTTACGTTCTTTATGATAGATCATCAATTAAAAAACCTTTATGCTCGAAGAATCAAATTAATCTGTTGTTTTAGTATTGGTATTTCTTGCTCTATTATCTGCCAGATGACTTGTAAATCAACTCTGAAGTATTCGTGAACTAGCAAATTACGAAAGTCAATAATATCTTGCCAATTAATTTGAGGATATTGTTCTCTGGTTTGGACAGACATTGATCGCGC
>JBCCDL010000027.1:0-18019 GCA_039030815.1 Cyanobacteria bacterium P01_A01_bin.83
GATTGGCAAAAAAGCGATCGCATTGCCCAAAAGGTAGCAAATTGGGACTTAGAATTAATTCTGCCTGCAACAAAATCAGTAGCCGTTAAAAGCGGCGCAGCGCGCACATGCGGCTAAAGCCTTTGTTAGAGCGACTGCGCCAAGAAGCTAAAAGTTATTGAATCAAAACAAAGCTTGCTAAGATTGTGCCTAACGTATTCTATAAGTAATAAAAGAATACTCTTGGAATCTATACTGTGGGCAAGCTTTGGCAAGGGAGAATAAAACTAGCATTTAACAGATTTGCCTCGAAGTGTTTGTCTTGGCTACTAGTATTTTTGCTAGCCTTTGTGTTTACCGTAAGCTGGGGACATGCTCAGGATGATCAATTAGTTCCACCTCAATCATGGCAACTAAAAGGGATTTTGGCAGCATTAGACGATAGCGATCCTAAAATCTGGGTTTTAGCTTTAGAGGAGTTATCGGAATACAAAGTAGACGAACTGGAAATTCCAGAAGATAAATATCAGCCAATTGTAGAACTATTAGACTACAAAAAAAATTCACTGGTTCAATATGCAGCAGCAGAGGCATTAGGACAAATGAAGGCTAAAGAATATGCAGCGGAAATTGTTCCTCTGTTATCTTCTGATGATTCATTGGTTCAAAGAGCCGCAGCATACGCATTAAAACAATTCGGTATAGCTAATAAAGAAACAATATTAACAATATTAAACAATATTAAATGTAGTTTATGGAAATCAAAATTCAGCATCAGAATATCGCTTTATAGCTTACTTTCTTAGTAATGCCAATGAAGAAACTCTGACTTTGATTAAATGGCTGGGTTTACCTCAAGAATATCCAGATTTAGAAAAATATAACCATGAACAAGCGGTTAAAACTCTAAGAGTATTTCATCAGCAGGCATGGCAACCAAGCGAATCTCTGCTTAGGTTGCGTAATGATTTAGAAAAGCAGATTGCCAGAGTTGTCAGTAATGGGAAGTGGCAGTTTCAGGATATTGGTTTATTACAAGCTCACTATCAGAATCTTCGAGCGGTTAATTCTACTTATGCTGATGCAGTCAAAGCAAAGATCACTAATTTACGGGGATGGAAATCGATTTTTGCTGCTAGAAATATTTTGTTAACTCACTTTGGTTAGTGACCGTTTTGTGCAGCTATTGCGAACTAGAAAAGCAAAATCAGTTACGAACCAAACTGGCTAGAAAATTGCCGTTTATTCTAAATTAGCGGCTGACAAGCTAAATAGCGTCCGTAAAGCAAAACTGGTGTTTTCAAATAATTCCTTTTCCCTTTTCCCTTTTCCCCTTCACCTAGTAGAGTGAGGCTTAAATACAGTCACCATTAAAATGAGTTAAATTTATTTATAAATCAACTTTGATAATGGTATCGATATTTACGCCTATGACCACTAGGTTTTTAGAAAAACTATGGGTTTCAAAGTAGACGTGGTTCAACCTTGCCGTTCCTGAATAAGCTGAACTACCATGTCTGTGAATATCGGGTCGTCAATCCGTTTTGCCGCTTCAATCAAGATATCCGATTCTGGCTGGGGATCTTCTGCTGTTCTGCGAGGAACGGCTACCAATAACGACAGATGAGAAATCAAACGGTCTAATTCGTCTCGCATTCGAGAACGCTTGGCATATAGTAACCTAACCGTACGGCGTATCGAACGCTCTCTCTCTAGCTCTAGAAGTAAGATATCTCGCTTCGACGGCTCATTCATCGCTTTATTCTCAAGATATGACGGCAGGAGAATCTTTTCCTCGCTCTTATATAGCTGCTGCCAAAAGACTCATATCAGCATTAAAGCTAATTAAAATCAAATTGAAAAGCCTTATATAAGTTAAAACATAGTTACGTTACAGTTCTATATTCCTTGTTAAATATCGCAACTTTTGCCGCCATGGATTTATTTGTTATGAGCGTAGGCAGCAAATACTATTTAGTTAACTCAAAAGTCTGAAAATCCGTGCTTACTGATTGCGGTGAAGTTTTTAATAAAAGATTAAATAAAGCGTTTTAAACAGCGCATTGCTAAATTTTCCTACTATTCAAGCCAAGCCCGTAATAAAAATGCTCCTCGGATAGTTCCAAAGAGCAGTGTTTACAAAAAGATAATATAAAGTTTTTCTTAAAGATCTCCACCACGCAAAGCCAGCAAAAATATTACCACAGGTCCAGAGACCATAATCAACGTGACACAAAGCAATTGAAAGATGACGGTGAAGTTAATATTACCAAAAACACTAAAAATGTTACTCAGAAAATCCATTTTTTCTCCTACAAGTTTACCAAAATCCAGATCTATAAAATTATGGCTAAATTGATCAAGCCATTATCTATAATACCTGGTCAAGATCTGCTGTTTCTCAGTAACGATATAAAAATATATAAACATTTATTACGCTACTTAAGATAATCTTAAATTAATATGACAATAAACTCAATTATTGTGTGGTAGCAATTTTTTAGCTGCGCACTATTTATTGGGGGGTGAGAGGGTATTGCCAAATAAAACAGTTTTGCTCCCGACTTAAATTTTCAGTCACCAACTCCAACTATAATAAATTTTGTTAAACAAAGCTTAGTTGTTAATTTAGCTGATTAATTTTCCTGAATATAAATTTTGTGTAAAGTAAATATTTTTACTGCTTAAAGATTTGCTACGTTTGAGCATATTTTTTAGCTCATCTTGAGAATAGGTTTAGACTTGTAAGCCATGCTGTAACTGTAATTGTGTTTCTTGCGGAAAATTAATTTAATTTAAATTTAGTTTTGGGTCTAGAGAAATAATATCGCTTATGTCATAAGATTTAAACGTATATATATGTTAGATATCAGCTTACAGATAAGTAGCTGATGAATTTTCACTTTATCGAGGCTCGTTAATCAACATGAAAACCACATATTTATCAGCGTTGCTAGCAGCTATGGGAGCTATGACTATAGCAACTTCTACTTCTGCTAATCCTTCAGAGCAACCACAACTCAACTTTTCTTGCCAGTTGAATGAAGGTGTTCCTACAACAGTAGCACAATCCCCTGAGAGCGATACCCAATTACCAGTCTTTCATTGGAAAAAGGAAGCTTTGGCATCCAAATCTACCGATAGTCCTGAGCAGCTTTGTAATATAGTTTCTGAAAAGCTAGAAAACTACTCTAGTCAAGGTTACGATTTATCCAGCATCAATTTTGTGGGAACTGTACTGCAAGATGAGTTCCCTGTTATTTGCGCTAATGCGGATGAAAATGGCGACTGTAGCAAAATTTTGCTGACATTGAAACCAGTTACAGAAGTAGACCCTGCAATTGTCGCTAATGATGTAGTCGATTCAATTTTGGACAAGAATTTACAACCTCAGAAATCACAATCTAGAGATAGAGGAGTACAGTCAATTTCATATCAAGTAGATTTTTGGAGTTTACTAGGATTACGACCCAAGTTTATGAGTAAGTAGTTGACCCTCAAGGTTCTACCTTAAAAGTTATGAATTTAGTTATACATTTGACTAGTATCAAATCATCTAATTCAATTTTTCTTCTACGTTTTTTAGAAGAGTAGATGTCGGAGTATAATCGCGATTTAATTTAAGAGATTCTTCGCAATGTGCTTTGGCATCTTGATATTGTTCTAATTCATACAAGGCTCGACAGAGCTGAGTCCAGGCGAGGAAATAATCTGGCTTGATTCTTAATACCTGTCGTGTGGCACTAATGGCTTCTTTAGGTTGTCCTAGTCTTAACAACACTTGCCCTTTATTAAACCAGCCACGATAGAATTCGGGATCTACAGCGATCGCCTGATTGTATTCTTTTAAAGCGTTTTCATACTGTTTAAGGTCGAATCTGGCTAATCCTCGACAATTCCAAGCTTCGGCAAAATCTGGAGCTACGTCTGTTGCTTGAACACAGGAAGAAAACTTCTCCAAATGTCTGCTTAGCTTTCCTTGAGCAAAACCTTTGTTGGTCCAGGCTTGAGCAAAATCATCACGACTAGTAAGCGCCTTGTCAAATGCATTGATAGCCGCCTCATATTCTCCCGCTTTGATCAAAGAATTGCCTTGATTATAATTTTTTAACGCCTGAAAAGCCCGCCAGATATTGGGAGCAAGAAATAATAATCCCAAACTTAATGGTAAAACGACAAATAGCAAGAGTCTTTTCGAGCCTGTTGATTTTGGGGGAGTAGGTAAACTAACAGCAACAGGTTCATTGGCAGCAGATTTGCTCGAATCTTCTTTGTGTGGATTACGAAGATCTTCTAATGCTTCGTTGGCATTACGATAGCGCTGTAGAAAGTCATTTCGCACCATTTTATCAAGGACGTGAGCTAACTCTTCACTACAGTTGGGAGCGCGATCGCGCCACTTAATTTCACCCGTATCGTAATCGCGGGGTAGCTGGTCAGGATGAAACCCTGTGATAGCTTGAATTGCAGTGACCCCCAGAGCATAGATATCGCTATTAAAACGAGGATCTCCTCTTTGCTGTTCACTCGCCATGTAGCCTGGAGTACCAATTGCCACAGTTAAAACATTTCCCTGTCCTTCGGTTAGGGTCATATTGGTAATTTCTTTAACTGCGCCAAAATCGATTAAAAAAATCTTGCTGTCACAAGCCCGACGAATTAAATTTGAGGGTTTAATATCCCGATGAATAACATTATTTTGATGCACAAATGAGAGAATTTTTAAGACATCGATTAAAAGTCTTTTTACCTTAGCTTCTTGCCAGCGCACTCCTGGAACAATTTCCGTTTGGCTCAGATCCTTGCCTTCGATATACTCTTGTACCAAATAGAACTCTTCATTTACCTCTAGGTGTGCCAGCAAGCGCGGTATTTGGCGATGACCATTCAGTTTGTATAGTACTTTTGCTTCATTATCAAATAATCTTCTGGCAGTTTCTAAGACAAAATCCTCATTAGATTGCGGCTGTAACTTTTTTACAACGCATCGAGGGAGCGGATCTCCAGGAAGATGAGTATCTTCTGCTACATAAGTTTCGCAAAAGCCTGTAGTTCTGAGGCAATCGATTACTCGGTAGCGTCCTCCTATTAGCTCATCAGACATAAGATTTAATCATAAAATAGGTTTACCAAAATTTAGCGATCGCATATTGCCATTAGCATCAAAAATTATTGTAAGCAGAATTTTAGGAAACTAGTTCCCCAGCGACGAGGCAACTTTAACAATAAGCGACAAATTTAGAAATTACCAATTGCTAAGATAATTGCTTGATGTCATAAGTGAAATTACGTTCGCGGTGCCAGCACTCGTCGGTCACGGGGCAGATAAAGTGCGGACGCAGGTTCCCCACACTGCCCCTTATCAGGAGGACGCGACGAGGTCGGTTGCCTCCGAATCGGAAACGGGGCATTCGCCCCATCGTCTCGCAGAGCGAGACTGGCAACGCCAAAGCGTTGCGTTTCCCTTGCGCCGCAGCACGTACGTGCAGATCGTCGTCCCAGGGCTAACGCCCAGATCGTCGTAAGACGACTGGCGACTTTTTCAAAGTCGCGCACGACTGGCAAGCCTTCGGCTTGCGCGCGACGCGGGGTCGTACATGCGGGCAAGCCCTTTGTTCCATTTCAGCCGTCCGTCTTGAGGAGACTGAGTCTTCAACTTGCTTGGCAAACGCGAGGGCGCTTACGCGCCATCGTCTTCAATTAGAATCTGAGCCGTAAGGTTCTGTCAATCGCGCCACTTGGCTGCAAAGCAGCCTGTAGCGGATTCAGCTTCCGCGAATCTCGCGCTCAAGCTTAAGACTCGTCAACGTTTCGAGGTTTCCTCGAAACTACGCTCGCTAAATGATCATCAATATACAAGACTATATCAAAGGATTTTTGATCAAACATCATTTTTGGTGTCTGCTTGATTTGATTCAAAGATCCCTTGAGAGCAAGAGCGAACTCATTTTAAGTGTTTAGAAATTTAGGTTTAATTGCACTTGCTCTATAATCTAACTTAAGCAAATTTTAGTTCAGTAATCAGCAAATTTGGTAAACAATTATGATCGTCAATTATACTTTTTAGGCTTCAAAGTGTTTAATAATTGCCTGAGCAAACTCCGAGCATTTTAGTGGTGGTTCCACTGGCGGAGTCATCAATCTCGCCAAATCGTAAGTCACCTCACCATCTGCGATCGCTTTAGCCAAGCCAGCTTGAATTAAATCTGCTGCTTCTTGCCATCCCATAAATTCCAGCATCATAACTCCCGAGAGGATAACTGAACCTGGATTGATGCGATCTAGTCCTGCATGCTTAGGGGCAGTACCATGAGTGGCTTCAAAAATAGCACAGGTATCGCCGATATTTGCTCCAGGACTCATTCCTAATCCGCCGACAATAGCGGCAGCAGCATCAGAAAGATAGTCTCCATTCAGGTTCATAGTTGCCAAGATCGAATATTCATCAGGGCGGGTTTGAATTTGCTGAAAAATGCTATCAGCAATACGATCATTGACCATGACCATGTTTTTCCATTTGCCTCCGCCATGAGTCTCCCCAATCTGCTTGAGAACATCTTGCACTTCTTGACAAATCTCAGCCTGTTTTTCGGGTGTTAACGAATCGTACCCAGGATCAATTTTACGGGCGTTGGCTTCAATGCTGATGGCAGAATTCGCCTCTTGGTTGCTTAAAATCCAAGATTCTCTCTCAGTTATACAGACATCACGAAATTCGCTCTTTACCAACTCATAACCCCAGTCACGAAACGCACCTTCGGTATATTTCATGATATTACCCTTATGAACTAGGGTAACTTGCTGTTTGGCGGGGGGAAGAGTCAAAGCGTGCTGAATTGCTTTTCTAACTAGGCGTTGCGAACCAGTTTTACTAATCGGCTTAATGCCAATCCCAGCATCTAGAGGAATTTGCTTGCTACCATGTTCAGGAGTATTAGGGATAAGCTCTTGGTTAAGTAAATTGATTAACTTACTGCCAATTTCATCTCCTTGTTTCCATTCAATCCCCAAATATATGTCTTCAGTATTCTCGCGATAAACAATGAGGTCTAACTTTTCAGGATACTTATGAGGCGAAGGTGTTCCTTGATAATAGCGAGAGGGACGAACACAGGCATAGAGCTGAAATATCTGACGCAATGCCACATTAAGGGAGCGAATGCCACCGCCTATAGGAGTAGTTAGAGGACCTTTAATAGCAATGCCATATTCTTTGATGGCATCGAGGGTATCTTGGGGTAAATACTGATAAGTTCCATACTTTTCACAAGCTTCGTCCCCTGCATAAACTTTGAACCAATTGATCTTGCGGCTCTCTCCATAGGCAGCTTTCACCGCAGCATTGATGACCATTTCTGTAGCTGGCCAAATATCAACTCCAGTTCCATCTCCACGGATAAAGGGAATAATTGGGTTGTCAGGAACAATCGGTTGTCCTGCTTGGAAAGTAATCTTAGAGCCAACATCGGGAGTAGTAAGTTTTTGGTACATAAAACTTTGGTCAAGAACAATACTGAATATAGCTACAGTACAATTAAATTGCCTTGACAAGAAAATAACAAAATCACCTATTTAATATCTGCTCAGAAAAAACCATAAATTAGATTGATGAGCAATTTTAATTTAAGTTTAAGATGTACAACCATGTTTAGGTAAGCAAAAATTACGATAATTAGTGCAGCGCATTGCGTATAACCCCTGTGGGATCATGTTCGAGTAGTATAGTTTGTGACCGATGAAAAAGATCTTAGTAGTAGATGATGACCTGACTTTACGTAAGGTGTTGCAGAACTCCTTAGAACAAAAAGGATATCAAGTAACTTCTGTCGGTTCAGGTCAAGAAGCGTTGACAAAATTTACCCAGGACATACCAGACTTGATTGTGTCTGATGTTTCCATGCCTGAAATGGACGGTTTTGAGTTTTGCCGTCAATTGCGATCGCAACCTTCAGGTAAATTAATTCCCTTTATTTTTCTGTCCGCTTTAAACGAGGTGGATGATCGCATTCAAGGTCATACTAATGGAGCAGATAGCTATTTGACTAAACCTTTCGCTATGAAAGAGCTACTAGCTAATATAGAAGCATTAATTGAGCGATCGCGCCGAGTTCACGCCGAAATCATCCATTTAATTGAGCAACTGGCAAATTCTCAAGTAACCAATAATTTGCCAGCAAAGAACAATAATGTAGCCCCGACATCAGCAGCCATAGCAAAAACCACTGTTACCGCCCCTTCTCCTAAACCCCTACCTCTGACTCCCGCAGAAGAAAGAGTGTTTTGGGAAACTATTCAGGGATATACCAACAAACAAATTAGTGAGCGTTTGTTTATTAGTCCTCGAACTGTTCAAACCCACTTAAGTAATATTTTAAGCAAGCTCAATTTAAGCAATAGGACGCAATTGGTACGCTTTGCTTATGAGAAAGGATATGAAAAAGTATGATCTGTCTAGTCTAAGATATCTGGGCTAGGAAATCATGATACTATTGCCTTAGTAATCTGTAAGTAAAAACACTCAGCAAGTAAATTGAGTGTTTTTGCCATCACCTTACTTATAACTCGCACTATATCCAAGTGACAGGCATTTAGCTGTAGGGAAAGAATACATGCAGAACATTAGCAGCATAAGCCATCCTATATACACAGAATCAGCCAAAAATCAGTTAAAGATAATTCCTCAACTAATAGAAACTGGTGAAGCTGGTTTGAATACTCTGATGGATTGGATGATCTTTAGTAAAGATCAGAGTAACAATTTAGCTTTAGGTAAAGCCTATCACGCTCTTTATCTCGACAAAAGTTCAAGAGTTCAAGAATTTCTCAATTCTAATTTTCCCTATGGCGTTGTTCCATTGAGTTCTGAGCAGGGTATTGATTATTTGCCATTACAACAGCTACTAGCACAGCAAGATTTTCAGCAAGCCGATGTTGTAACCTTGCAGAAGATGTGTGAATTAGCAGGGACAGCCGCTATAGAACGTAAATGGATCTATTTTACTGAGGTAATTAATTTTCCCATCACAGACTTACAAACATTGGATAGATTATGGTTAATGTCTTCCGAGGGAAAGTTTGGATTTTCTGTCCAAAGACGCATTTGGTTGTCGGTTGGTAAAGATTTTTCTAAATTGTGGACTAAAATTAGCTGGAAGACGAAAAATTCTTGGACTCGCTATCCTCAAGAATTTATTTGGGATTTGACTGCCCCTACAGGTCATTTGCCATTATCTAATCAGTTGCGAGGGGTTAGAGTGATTGATGCTATTTTTGCTCATCCTGCCTGGTCGAAAAAAGACTAAGTTTAAAAGGGATAAGGGATGAGGAATAAAGGATTAGTCAGAGCTAAAACTTACACTTTTTTATGAAAATAATAGTTTAACTATTAGCTAGCCAGAATTGCTCTAGTAATCAACAGACAGTAAAAAGTTATTAAATGTAGATAAAGGAAATACCATTTAAGGGGTCGAGAAACTATACAATTAAACGCTAGCAGTATCAGTTAGGCAAGAGACATAATATGCCCCGTCGCGATGATCTTCACAAAATTTTACTTCTAGGTTCAGGTCCAATTGTCATCGGACAAGCTTGTGAATTTGACTATTCTGGCACACAAGCTTGTAAAGCGTTGCGAGAAGAAGGATACGAGGTGGTTTTAGTGAATTCTAATCCCGCTTCAATCATGACCGATCCTGAAATGGCAAATCGTACCTATATTGAACCCCTCACTCCAGAAATGGTAGCTAAGGTAATCGCTAAAGAAAGACCAGATGCTCTTTTACCCACTATGGGAGGGCAAACTGCTCTTAATGTGGCAGTATCATTAGCCAAGAGTGGCGTACTCGAAAAATATGGTGTGGAGTTGATTGGTGCCAAATTACCTGCGATTGAAAAAGCAGAAGATCGGCTTTTGTTCAAAGAGGCGATGGCAAAAATCGGCGTACCTATGTGTCCTTCAGGTATTGCTAATAATTTGGCAGAAGCAAAATCAATAGCAAAAGAAATAGGTAGCTATCCTCTTATTATTCGCCCCGCTTTTACCTTAGGGGGTACTGGAGGTGGTATTGCCTATAATCAGGAAGAATATGAGCAAATTTCAGCGTCGGGTATTGATGCGTCTCCTGTAAATCAGATTTTGGTTGATAAGTCTTTATTAGGTTGGAAGGAATATGAACTAGAAGTAATGCGCGACTTGGCAGATAACGTGGTAATTATCTGTTCGATTGAGAATATCGATCCCATGGGTGTACATACGGGGGATTCGATTACCGTTGCTCCTGCTCAAACCTTGACGGATAAAGAGTATCAGCGTTTAAGAGACTATTCTCTAGCAATTATTCGCGAAATTGGCGTGGAAACAGGGGGGTCTAATATCCAATTTGCCATTAATCCGATTAATGGTGAGGTAATTGTCATTGAAATGAATCCTCGGGTATCTCGTTCTTCAGCCCTAGCGTCTAAAGCGACAGGTTTCCCCATCGCTAAATTTGCAGCTAAATTAGCCGTAGGTTATCGATTGAATGAAATTTCTAACGATATTACCCAGAAAACTCCTGCTTCTTTTGAACCGACTATTGATTATGTAGTTACTAAGATTCCTCGCTTTGCCTTTGAAAAGTTCCCTGGAACTAAGCCAATTCTGACAACGCAAATGAAATCTGTCGGAGAGGCGATGGCGATTGGCAGAACCTTCAATGAATCATTCCAAAAAGCCCTAC
This sequence comes from Cyanobacteria bacterium P01_A01_bin.83, assembly GCA_039030815.1. Taxonomy (GTDB): domain Bacteria; phylum Cyanobacteriota; class Cyanobacteriia; order Cyanobacteriales; family Xenococcaceae; genus Waterburya. The sequence continues at coordinate 10,698 of JBCCDL010000027.1, forward strand.
GTTCCTTGGAAACTGGTCGTGCTGGCTTTGGTTGCGATCGACAAGAAACTTTACCTTCAATTTCCCATGTTCGCTCAAGTCTACGTACCCCTAACCCAGAGCGCATTTTTAGCGTTTATCAGGGTTTGAAATTGGGCATGACCCCAGAGGAAATTCATCAGTTAACGGCGATCGACATCTGGTTTTTGGATAAGATGCAGGAGTTGCTGATGACGGAAAAATTTCTCAAAGGAACTAAGCTGGATAAAATTTCCGCTGCGCAAATGCTTTATGTTAAACAACAGGGCTATAGCGATCGCCAAATTGCCTTTGCCACTAAGACCAGTGAGGATGAAGTACGGTCTTATCGCAAGAACCTGGGGATTGTCCCTGTTTATAAACTGGTGGATACCTGTGCCGCTGAATTTGAAGCTTATACTCCTTACTACTACTCCACATATGAATCTGGGGAATCGGAAGTTACTCCCTCAGATAAATCGAAAGTGATGATTTTGGGTGGAGGACCAAATCGTATTGGACAAGGGATTGAATTTGACTACTGCTGCTGTCATGCAGCCTATGCCCTATCTGAGGCAGGATACGAAACCATCATGGTTAATTCCAACCCTGAAACCGTATCTACCGATTACGATACTAGCGATCGCCTTTATTTTGAGCCTTTAACTAAAGAAGATGTCTTAAACATTATTGAAGCGGAAAACCCCGCAGGAATCATTGTCCAGTTTGGAGGACAAACTCCCTTAAAGTTGGCTGTACCTTTGGAGCAATATTTGCAAGATTATCCTAATACCAAGATTTGGGGAACAGCACCAGATTCGATCGACGGAGCTGAAGATCGCGAAAGATTTGAGCAAATATTACGGAAGTTAGATATTACCCAGCCTGCCAATGGCATTGCTCGTAGCTACGAAGAATCCCTTAACATTGCCAATCGGATTTCCTATCCTGTAGTAGTTCGTCCTTCCTATGTATTGGGGGGGAGAGCCATGGAAATTGTGTACTCCGATGCCGACCTTAAGCACTACATGACCTATGCCGTGGAGGTAGAACCCGATCATCCCATTCTGATTGATAAATTCCTAGAAAATGCGATCGAAGTTGATGTGGATGCCCTGTGTGACCATGAAGGTCAAGTTATCATTGGTGGCATTATGGAACACATCGAGCAGGCTGGAGTACATTCAGGGGATTCGGCATGTTCTATTCCCTATAACTCTTTACCAGAATCTGCGATCGCCACAATCCGCGACTGGACAAGAAAGTTAGCTCAAGCCCTCAAAGTAGTGGGCTTAATGAACATTCAGTATGCAGTACAGGGAGAACAGGTATTTATTATCGAAGCAAATCCGCGAGCCTCACGCACGGTTCCTTATGTATCAAAGGCTACTGGCGTTCCTCTGGCTAAAGTGGCATCGTTGGTTATGTCAGGAAGAAGCTTAGAGTCTTTGGGTGTAACCAAGGAGACTATTCCCAAACACATTGCTGTCAAAGAGGCAGTATTGCCATTTAACAAATTCCCCAGTACCGATACTCTTTTAGGGCCAGAGATGCGCTCCACAGGTGAAGTAATGGGAATTGATCTTGATTTTGGCAAAGCCTTCGCTAAAGCGGAAATTGGCGCAGGAGTGGAATTAGCGTTGACAGGAACAGTATTTGTCTCTGTGAATGAACGAGATAAAACCACAATTGTCTCTGTGGTCAAAGATTTTATCAATTTGGGCTTTAAAATTGTGGCGACGGCGGGAACGCAAAAAGCACTACAGGCAAATGGCATTTCAGATGTCGATTTAGTGCTGAAACTGCATGAAGGTCGTCCTCACGTGATTGACTCGATCAAGAATAACCAAATTCAGCTTATTATCAATACTCCCACTGGAGAAGAATCTCAAACTGATGCCCAGCTAATTAGAAGGATGGCATTAGACTATAGATTACCTATTATTACCACCATTGCTGGAGCAAAAGCCACTGTAGCGGCTATTAGCTCGTTACAGTCTGAGCCTTTAGAAGTGAAAGCATTACAGGAATATATTTCTTAGCAATAGCCGAGGCTGGCAGTTATTGTTAGAGAATAACTTTATTGGTTTGACGAAGTCAACGCGTGCCGTCGGGACGCTGAGTCCCGATGAACGTTGACAGCCTATCTCAAACCTTCAAATTCTCAAAGTTTAGTTAGATTCAGCGATCGCTTTAACCTTTATTTTAAGGTTAGGCGATTTTTTATATTGTTAAATCTAATACTTTAGGACGAGAGAGTCTGATTGGCGGAAATTGATAATTCATTATCAGTGCTTACTTTCGACTAAGATTTGGGAATCATATGTATATCAGTTTACTGTTAGCCGTTATCAAAAAACGTTTCTGGTAACTAAGTTATGGACAATTGGAACAGAATAAATTATCAATAAATATGAAATCCTTAGTCATAGATCGCTATTAATACCATAATCTCTATCATTGTTGTCATTATTTAATATTGCTAATGAGTTACAATTAATAGTTTTACGGTATGGCAGAAAGATTAATAAAATTAAATCAATCTTTATTCTATTGACATAAATGGCAATTATTTTAAAAATAATTACCAGAAAAGCAGCGGCTTATTATGGTATTTCATTCTCATTTTTAGCTCGTTTTTATGTCCATTGATAGTAGTAAATCGCAGTCACCTATTATTTCTCGTCTTCACCGAGAACTTGCCATACCAATTAATACTATTATTGGTTATAGCGAAATTATTATTGAAGAGATTGAAGATGATAATTATGAATATGCATATTTAAATGAATTATTACAGATTAGAGAATGTGGCGTAAAGCTGCTGACTTCGATTAATGCTTACTTGCAACCAGCCAATTTATTCAAAAATCAGCAAAATTTACAACAATTTGTTAATAATATTCAATTACGAAAAGAGTTAGAGTACCCGACTCAATTAGTAATTAACAATTGCCAACAGTTAATCTCCCAAGTAGAAGCAGATTTTGTAGTCGATCTAGAAAAAATTAATAGCGCAGCCAATAAACTTCTACAAGAAATTCAAGGATTGATCAAGGTTGAATCTCAATCAACAATTCTAGCCGAAGAAACATTAAATATACCAACAGATCTCTTTATTAATGCTAATTTGCTATCTTTAGAGCAATCTGATTTAGCCAGGGAAAAGTCAAATTATACCATTTTAATCGTAGACGACAGCTTAACTAATCGTACCTATTTAGCGCGTCAAGTTGAGGCTCAAAATTATCAAGTGGCAACAGCCGCTAATGGCAAGCAAGCAATTCAGATGATTCAAACAGGATCTTACGACTTAATTTTGCTTGATATTATCATGCCTGAGATCAATGGCTATGAGGTACTTCAGTGGATTCATGATAGTCCCTGGCAGCATATTCCCACGATCATGATTTCAGCTTTAGATGAGATTGATAGCGTTGTCAAATGTATTGAAATGGGGGCTGCTGATTACCTGGCAAAGCCTTTTAACTCTATCCTACTAAAAGCCAGACTAGGAGCGTGTCTAGAACAAAAAAGATTAAGAGATCAAGAATCAACCTACATTAGACAATTAGCAAAAGCAAATCAAAAAATTCGGAAATTAAATAATTGTCTTCAAGCTGAAAATACTCGTCTGACTACAGAGTTAGAAATTACTCAGCGTCTACAGAAAATGCTTCTGCCCAAGTCAAAAGAACTTAATCAAATTGAAGCATTAGAAATTGATGGTTTTAGCGAGTCTGCGGCTGAAGTTGGAGGGGATTATTACGATGTCCTACAACACCAAGGACGAATCATTATTGGTATTGGCGATGTTTCTGGACATGGTTTAGAAAGTGGAGTACTGATGTTGATGGTACACACTGCGGTACGTACCCTAATTGAGAATAATGAAACTAGCCCCAGGTTATTTTTTGAGGTGCTGAATCGCACAATCTATAAAAATCTTCAGCGTATGGACTCGGATAAGAATCTTTCTTTATCTTTAGTTGAGTACTATGATGGCGTACTTCAAGTTAGTGGACAGCATGAGGAAATATTGATTGTCCGTAAAGAAGGAATAATTGAGCGAATTGATACTGTAGATTTAGGATTTCCCATTGGTTTAGAAGAAACGATCGCAGATTTTGTCTTCCAAACTGCAATTCCTCTCAAGCCACAAGAAGTTGTCGTACTGTATACCGATGGTATTACCGAGGCGGAAAACTGTGCAGGGATACATTATGGTCTAGAGAAATTATCTAGAGTTGTCCAACAAAATTGGCAACAATCAGCCCCAGAAATTCGACAAGCAGTGATTCAAGACTGGCGAGCGCATATTGGATCAACAAAAGTTTATGACGACATTACCCTCGTTATTTTTAAACGAAAATAAACTCGAATGAAAACAAAAATTATTTATTTAACCCATAAATTTAATAATTACAATGAGTGCCAGTAAAATTGCTTTTAAGCAGACATTAGGCGACTTCATCCAAAATTTACCCCCCTGTCGAGAATATCTCATCTTGAGCTTTTCTCCTGGTTCAATGTCTTTACGTCAAAGATGGCGCAACAATGGCATCTCAGCGGATTTTTTAGCTGATTATCTCAGTACTTTTTTTCTAGGAAATGCAGAGCAACAGCTTAATCATGCTAAACAAATCGAAATCAAAAGTGCTGTCAGCTATATTGCTAATGAACTGCTAGAAAATGGCATGAAATACTGTGTCAAAACATCACTATTTCCCATCAGCATTCAAATTCATTTAAATCCAAAATTTATTATTTTTCAACTAACTAACAGTATTACTATTCTACAAACAAAAGATTTTCAAAACTATATCAAAAATTTGCTAAAGGGCGATCCCAGCGAAATGTATCTTGCTCAATTAGAAAAAAATGCTCTAGAAGAAAATCATACTTCATCTAATTTAGGTTTATTGACTATGCTTAATGACTATGAAGCCAAACTAGGTTGGAAGTTTGAACTATTATCCGCTCAACCTACCGAAATGGCTGTAACCACTATGGTACAGCTAGCAATTTAATCAGTACTTAATTTTAATTTTTTCCAGGCTAAAATGGCTAAGTGAGAATAATAACTTGATCTGGTCATACATAAACTCAAATTATTAGCTGACTAATTCTATAAATCATAGTATTTATTTTTAATAATCATGGAGATTAAAACCGAGAATTACCAGGTCATATATGACAAAGCATCTCATAATATTATTTTTGATGGTTCCCTACGTCTCAACGGTAGTGCAGAATACGCCTCTATTTTTGAACTACTTAATAATGTAGCTCAACAAGAACCAGAGAAAATTATTCTCGATCTCAAAGAGTTAAATTTTCTTAATAGTTCAGGAATTAGCATCTTATCTAAATTTGTGATCAACGTACGCAAGCGTAAAAACATTCAGATGGTAGTTATTGGCGCTAAAAAAAATCCCTGGCAAGGTAAGTCTCTCAAAAATTTACAACGTCTTATGCCCTCATTAAAGCTTCAGTTAGAATAACGCCATTTAATTGTGATTACGGTCAAATCTATGGCTAATTTTAAGTCAGATAGTCTTTGATTTAATTAAAATACCAGGATGCTGGCGAATTTGACGAGAAATCTTGAGCCGTTACACCCAAAGCTTTTGCGTTACCACTCAGCAAAGCTGATGATATGGTGCTAGGCGTCATTCAAACTTGCTGACCTCTTAACTCATGTACCCGCGAATTTGACAATTGATTAAATATACAGCAATCTTATCTAAGTTGTGAAAAACATTAGTTTCAAATGTCATTCATATCACAAGAGCATAACATCATCATCTTTTGCCATGAGTTGTTTTCATCAATGATCACCGACTGCCATAGCAGCAATTTAAGCTTACCCCCCAGAATTTGTTTATTAAGTCAACTTATTAACTTAAACTAAATAAAGAACTAATTTACAAAATAGTAGTTCCTTTTAATTTCTTATTGGTCTTGATTCTGAACAAAATTCAATAACGTAACTCCATTAACGCTTCGTCTTGTTCGAGATATCTTTAACAAATTTAATGTTGAAGGTTGAACTTTTTTAAATTCATAATTATGCAATCTAGCTCAAATCCTTTCCTTGCCATTAAGTACGAACCTATAATCGAAAATCTAGGAGATGATTATTATGATCTGGTAGAAGCGGCTGAATTTCCCGCCCATCATCTACGCTTTCGTAACAACGACCTATTACCACTGCTAGGTTTAGATTCAGACTTAGTTCAAGACGTTGATTTTATCGATGCCTTTGGCAGATTTCAAGCTGCAAAACCTTTTTTAGCATTACGCTATCATGGCTATCAATTTGGAGCTTACAATCCTTTTCTGGGAGACGGGAGGGGGTTTTTGTATGGTCAGATTAGAGGTGTAGATAACAAGCTGTATGATTTGGGAACCAAAGGTTCGGGTAGAACTCCTTATTCGCGGAATGCAGATGGCAGACTTACTCTCAAGGGGGGAGTTAGGGAGGTTTTAGCAGCGGAAGCTCTCCATCAATTAGGAGTTAAAACCTCTCGCTGTCTTAGCTTAATTGAAACAGGAGAATCTTTATGGCGTGGCGATGAACCTTCTCCAACTCGTTCTTCAGTAATGGTTCGTTTAAGTGAGTCTCATATTCGCTTTGGAACCCTAGAACGGCTACATTATCTCAAACGTCCTGATTTGATTACTAAATTACTAGATAGCGTCATTGCAACTTACTATCCAAATATTCCCAATACTGCGGATAAGTACGGTCAATTTTATAATGAATTGGTTTTGAGAGTAGCGCATTTAGCAGCACAGTGGATGGCAGCTGGCTTTTGCCATGGAGTGCTAAATACCGACAATATGTCTATCACTGGGGAAAGTTTTGATTATGGACCCTATGCTTTCATTCCTAGCTATGATGTTCGCTTTACTGCGGCTAGTTTTGACTATGGAGGGCGTTATAGTTATGGTAATCAGCCTCACATTTGCAAGTTTAATTTAGAACTACTGCAACTACCTTTAGCAATGGTAACAGAGCAATCAGAATTAGAGGCTTACTTAACACAGTTTGATGATTGTTATCAGCAGCATTATCAAAAGCTGATGTTGCAAAAACTTGGTTTCAAAGAGAACCTAGGCTATGTTGCTCAAGATCTATTATCTAGTACTCTTGATCTATTAAGAATTACTGGAATTAGCTACCATGGCTTCTTTGCTGAATTAGCTAAAGGGTTCAATCAGAGCTGGAGATCGCACTACGATTTAATTCTGGAAAATTCACCTTATACTCAACAGATAACTGATAACTGGCGTAAATCATATCACAAATGTCTTAATCA
>JBCCDL010000028.1:0-17993 GCA_039030815.1 Cyanobacteria bacterium P01_A01_bin.83
ATGGCGACTAGATCTCCGAGAAAAGCGATTAACTTACCTGGTTTAGAAGTTGGACAACAAGCTAGCTTTCTGCGCTGGTGCTGGGATGAAGCTGATCAAAAGTTATCTTGGTCAAGACTATAAAAATGATGAGGGATGAAGGATGAAGAATGAGGGATGAAGAAGAAAAATATTACTATACTTAAAAAAAAGCTAGCCCGAAGACTAGCTTGATTATTCAATGTATTGGGTGTTACTGAATCAAGATCTGAACGCTAATGGCTAATAGCTAATGGCTAATGGCTATATTTGCGGTACAAATCTTTCTTTTTCTGGAACTTCAGCATATTCTGAAACAATTTGCTTCAATTCTTCACCATCAATAGTCTCTTTTTCAATCAACAGATCTACTAGGCGATCAATTACTTCCCGATTTTCACGAACAATTTTTCGTGCCAACTGATGACCATGTTCTGCAATTTGGCGTACTTGAGCATCAATACGAGAAGCTACTTCCTCAGAATATTCCGCACGAGAAGTTAAACCTGCACCCAAGAATACTTCGCCACCTTGTCCACCCAAGGCAATGGGACCAAGGTCACTCATTCCGTAAATAGTAACCATTTGTCGAGCCATTTCTGTAACCTGCTGTAGATCACCACCAGCACCTGTAGTTACTTCGTCATTACCAAAAATCTCTTCTTCAGCGGCACGACCACCCATTGCGCCAGCTATTCTTGCCATCAACTGGGAACGGCTAATTAGGGCTTGATCTTCATTAGGAGTAAACCAAGTCAGACCTTGGGCTTGTCCCCGAGGGATGAGGGTAACCTTTTGTACTGGGTCATGATCCTTAACTAGAGTACCAACGATCGCATGACCAATTTCGTGATAAGCGATTAATCGTTTGCTCTTACCATCTGTCAGGGGAGTTCCTTCCATTCCAGCAACCACACGATCTACTGCATCGTCAATTTCCGCCATGGTAACTGCTTCTTTACGTCTTCTAGCAGTCAAAATTGCAGCTTCATTAAGTAAGTTAGCTAAATCCGCACCTGAAAAACCAGGAGTACGACGAGCGATCGCATCTAAGGATACTTCAGGAGCAATCTTTTTGTTGCGAGAGTGAACTTCTAAAATTTCTAGGCGACCTTTAATATCAGGATTATCTACCATTACCTGTCGATCAAAACGACCAGGACGCATTAAGGCTGAATCAAGTACATCGGCACGGTTAGTCGCAGCAATAATAATGATACCTGTATTGCCTTCAAAACCATCCATCTCGGTCAGTAACTGGTTGAGGGTTTGTTCTCGCTCATCGTTACCACCGCCAATACCAGCACCACGTTGACGACCTACGGCATCAATCTCATCAATAAAGATCAAACAGGGAGCGTTTTCTTTAGCTTTCTTAAATAGGTCGCGTACCCGAGAAGCACCAACCCCAACGAACATTTCGACAAACTCCGAACCAGAAATACTAAAGAAAGGAACCGCCGCCTCACCTGCGATCGCTTTTGCCAATAAGGTTTTACCTGTTCCAGGAGGTCCAACTAGCAGGACGCCTTTAGGAATTTTCGCCCCTACAGCAGTAAATCTTTCGGGTTGTTTAAGAAAAGTAACAACTTCTTGTAATTCTTCTTTGGCTTCGTCAATACCTGCCACATCATCAAACATGATGCCTGTTTTAGCTTCCATCTGGAACTTAGCTTTAGATTTGCCAAAGTTCATCGCTTGTCCAGGACCACCAGGCATGTTGTTAGAACGGCGGAACAAGAAAAATAATGCTCCAATCAAGATTACAGGGAAAATCAGATTACCTAAAAGACCCCAAACCGCACCTTCATTACCAGTGGGATGATAATCGAAGTTGACATCAGCATCTCTCAATTTAGCGATCAACTCAGGAGAGTTAGCAGGTAAGTCTACTCTTAATTTCTGGATTCGGTTGTCTAATTCTGGATCAATCGCCTGAACAATTGCAGTTCTTCCATTTTCATATAGTTCTACAGAACTTACTCGGTCTGAATTCAGATAATCCAGAAAACGACCATAGGTCATACGAGTACTGGCTGTGTTGCCACTAAGACTATTACTAGCTGTTGATGCTGAAAAAGTTCCTTGCCAGATAAAGAAACCTACCACCAGTAAGGGTAATGTCCAAAGTAATACGATTCTCCACGAAAAATTCTTCATAGGATAAGTGTTGTTCTATTTTGTTTTATTTTGTTCTAAATTTTAGATATTTATTTAGCTTATGTTCTGGTCTTGACTAGGTTTTTTACTTGCCAATTGGCTTAGATTATGCAATCTACCTGCAAGCGCTTAAATTATCATTGCAACAACTAGCAAGGCATTAATTTCACGAATGTTATTCAAGTTTCTTTTCTTTATATTACCTCTAGCTTAACTAAATTTAACGTAATTCTCATTTTTGAGCCAAAATTAATTGGCTAAAGCTAAGGCAGAAATAAGCTGTATGCTAGCATTTACAGACTTTATAGCGGACAAATTCTCTTAAAAAAACGCCCACCATCAAAATGAGGTGAACGCAATTTTGTTAATAAATATTTGAGCTTAATCCTTAAAAGTCAATCAGGTTAGTAGGTCTCTACGTGCCAACGATGTTCTTTCTTCATCGCTTTACGGTATTCCTCCCAATCCACATCATTTTTAGCTGCGGCTGCACTTAACGCTTCATCAATACCGCCTTCCATACCTTTCAATCCACAAATATAGGTATGAGTTTTAGGATTTTGCATCAATTCCCAAAGTTTATCGGCATGTTCGGCTATTCTGTGTTGAATATACATTTTGCCGCCTTCTGCATTCTTCTGCTCACGACTAATAGCATAGTCCATGCGGAAGTTTTCAGGATAGTCCTGAGTCATTTTCTCTAGCTGTTCTTGATAGAGAATATTCTCTGATTTAGGAATACCAAAGAATAACCAGGCTAGACCTTTAAAATTATAGTCAGGGTTTTTATCTCCTTCTAAGAACATGCGCCATAGGTAAGCACGGAAAGGAGCAATTCCAGTTCCCGTAGCAATCATGATGATGTTGGCATCTTCATCTTCGGGTAAGAGCATTTCTTTCCCGACAGGACCTGTAATGGAAACTTCGGTACCAGGTTCTAAACCACATAAGAAGCTGGAACAGGTACCTTCAACATGCTCTCCTGTTTCAGGATCTTGATATTCCAATTTACGGACACATAAAGATACCGTTTTGTCTTCAAGATCGTCTCCATGACGGGTAGAAGCAATTGAATATAATCTTAGCTTGTGGGGCTTACCTTGTTCGTCTTCACCAGGTGGAATAATACCGATACTTTGTCCTTCAACATAATGCAAATCTCCACCTGAAAGATCGAAAGTTATGTGACGACAGGTTCCGATTCCTCCCTCGTCTACCAAATCATAAATTTCGGTACATTTACCCACGTAAGGATTTTTGGGACGATAAATATTGACGGGAACTTTTTTCTTTTCTTGCTTGGGTTTTGCTTGAGTCATCGGTTTTTTATTATTAGATGCAGTTTCTGGCTGGGTTGTTTGCTTTGGCTTATCATTGCCGACAGGCATGATGTTGACTACTTTCCCTCCCAAGCTGTTGATGCGGCGCATCTCCTGGTTCATTCTACTGTAAGGAACAGTAATGCGTAGGTTACCGCTATTGCGAATTGGTACCCCGTAAGTACCATTACCGTTCCTGTTGTGAGATAAACCTTCTACTTCGTAAATAAATAAACGGTTTTTGTATTCGTTATTGCTGCTAGAAAATGCGGCACTAGAGTTATACATTACCTAGATTAGATTCCCCCAATTTATATATAGGCTATTAAATACTTTACATAACACAACTGATCTCAATTTACGACTCACTTTTTGAGGGGGTAGTAAACTAAAAACAGAAATTTAGATTGTTTGTACTGTATTATATAGACTATCATTGAGAGACTAATCTTGATTCACGGGAGGGAAAAATTTCGCCCGAGAGTAATAACTATTCTCAATCTATTGCTCACATTACAACAATCAAGAATTTTATATCTGTAGTCAGAAATTCATTTTCATTTTTTCTTAAGCCATTAAATCTACAAAATAATAATCAGTTTAACCAACTGTAACAACAATGATTTCTAATCATCTTCTCTTGTAGAGGAGGTTAGCTTCTGGTAAGATTCATCAATGTTAGTAATTAGCATTTAGTACTTGAATTAGCTAGCTAAAAACAAGCTTGCTCAAGGTATTATTCTTGGTATTCTAAGGATATAGTTTTGGGGAATCTCATGGAAACGAGCCTGCGTATATGTCCAGTGCCATGTCGGGAAGGACGTGTCTGCGGATTAGCTCCCTGAGGTAGCTTATCAATTTTATGAGTTAAATATTTAGTTTTTGTAGAAGAGGAATTTTATGACCGCCGATTTAGACCGAGTGGTACTCATTGGAGTAGCAGGTGACTCTGGGTGTGGTAAATCAACATTTCTTCGCCGTTTGACTGATTTGTTTGGCGAAGAGTTTATGACCGTAATCTGTCTTGATGACTATCATAGTCTTGATCGTAAGGGCAGAAAAGCAGCAGGTGTTACAGCTTTGAATCCAAAAGCTAACAACTTTGACCTGATGTACGAACAGATCAAGTCTCTTAAAGAAGGGAATGCGATCGACAAGCCAATTTATAATCATGAAACTGGAGAACTCGATCCCCCAGAAAGAATCGAGCCCAATAAAGTAGTAGTAATTGAAGGACTACATCCTCTTTACGACGAAAGAGTTCGTGAGCTGGTAGACTTTGGCGTTTATCTTGATATTAGCGACGAAGTTAAAATTCAGTGGAAGATCCAGCGAGACATGTCTGAAAGGGGTCATACCTACGAAGATATTTTGGCTTCTATTAAAGCTCGTGAACCTGATTTCAAAGCTTACATTGAGGTACAAAGAGAGTTTGCTGATGTGGTAATTCAGGTATTACCTACTCAGTTGGTAAAAAACCAAGAAAGCGATTTACTAAGAGTCCGTTTAATTCAGAAAGAAGGCATAAAGAACTTCGATACTGTCTATCTCTTTGACCAGGGTTCAACTATTGACTGGAGACCTTGTGGGCGTAAATTACAATGTCCTATTCCAGGTATCAAAATGTACTATGGTCCCGACAGCTTCTACAACAACGAAGTATCTATCTTGGAAGTAGATGGCGAATTCGGTAATTTGGAACAAATGATCTATATCGAAAGTCATTTGAGTAATACTAGTACGGCTCACTACGGTGAAATGACAGAATTGTTGTTAAAGCATAAAGATTATCCTGGTTCTAAAAATGGAACGGGTCTATTTCAAGTTTTAGTAGGTTTAAAAATGAGAGAGACTTACGAAAAGCTGACTGCTAAAACTGCACAAACAGCTAACGTATAATTCTAGTAAGACAGAGCTAATTTAAGAACTTTAATAACTATTTAAAAGCTATTGATATCTGGAAATGAGATATCAATGGCTTTTTTTATCCAGCAAGTTTGTAAATTTTATAGCAAAGATCTTGACGAGAGAGTTTGAACGCTTCTATGATCAATTAATTTGGGAATTATAGAATTAAACATTTTATAAAATAGCTCAAATGCAAGTTAATTATTTTCTGAGTAAATCTAAAATCTCAATTAATCAGGAGACTGAAGTTGATATTATTATCAATTTTCAGGGTGATGATAACTCTGTATCTAATAATCGCCGTCCGATTAATCTTAGTCTAGTCTTAGACCGCTCAGGATCAATGGGAGGCACACCTCTACGTAATGCTCTCAAAGCTGCCGAAAAATTAGTGGAGTATTTACAGCCAGAAGATTATCTGTCGGTGGTTGTTTATGACGATGTGGCTCAAACAGTATTACCAGCACAACTAGTTTGCGATCAAGCTGCTATCAAAGCGGTCATCCAGAAAATTCGTGTTGGCGGGTTAACTAACTTAAGTGCTGGTTGGCTAATGGGATGCGATCATGTTAAGTCTCAACAAACATCTCAACAGTTGACTCGTGTTTTGTTATTAACTGATGGTTTTGCTAACTGTGGTATTTGTGAGCCTGAAGTTTTGGTAAAAACAGCTAAAGAACAAGCTCAAGCAGCTATCATGACCACTACTTTGGGTTTTGGCAATGGTTTTAATGAAGACTTGCTCATTGATATAGCTCAAGCAGGAGGAGGGAACTTTTATTTTATTCAGTCGGCAGATGATGCGGCGAATGTCTTTAGTATTGAAATGGAAAGTCTGACTTCTGTTGTGGGACAAAATCTTAGTGTTAATCTGGAAACCAAAAATCAAATTCAGGTAGCAGAAGTATTAAATAAGTATCCTTCTCAACAACAAGAGACAGGAGTAGAAGTATTTTTAGGAGATGTTTATCAGGTTGAAAGTAAACCTTTAGTCTTGCAATTTACCATCCCTGCGATCGCCACAGAAGGGGAGCTGGAGCTAGGGTTACTAACTTATAGCTATTAGGGACATGCAAGAAAATAAGATACCAATTAGTTGTTAGTTGGGAACAATTGTGATGTCCCATTTTGGTAAAGTTACAGACCTTTGCCAGAAGGGTTGATAATGCTTCAACTCCTCAGAGAAAACTTTGACTCCTTTTTCATAAGTCTTCTCCACCAAATGTACAACGGGTTTGATTCCTTTCCAGGTCATATTGCTTGCCCATTGTAAAGCGGCTTCCACTGAGTCGAGAATAGTACCATTCCAATAGTTTTCCAATACTGCCCAACATCTTTCAATTTGATTGTACTTACTATGATAGGGAGGATAGTAAATTAGTCGGATTTTGACACCAATACTCTGGGACAATTCGACCATACGTTTGATAAATTGAGTTCGGTTACTTCTAGTTGCTGTTCCTCCATCTAGGTTAATTACCCATTCATCAAATTGAGAGTTCTGAGGTCGATTGTCATGCCACCAATCCGTTAAACAATCGACGACAAAATCGCTAGTTTCAGCCGACTGACCCATATAAATCGATAATTGGTCATTGCTAGTATTGAGAATACCAAAGGGGATCAATGTAGCTTGCCATTGAGTGTCATGGTCATCTGCTTCTTTTGCCTCAATTGCCCGTGCCTTGCCACCCCTCGATAGATTACCAATTTTGACTTTAGCTTTGCTATCAATTGATACTCGTAAGGAGTTGGAATTGTGATCACAGAGTTCATTTGCCTGGAAAACATTCTCAAAAATGGCATCAGTTTGCGGTATCTTTTTCAGTGGTTTGGTCTTTTGGGTTTTTTTAAGCGATATCCTAAGCGATTAAGAATTTCGCCAATCGTTTGACGAGTCGGCAATTGTGTTTCGGTATATCCCTTTTCACGAATTAATGCCTCTCGTACAGCTCTGGCACTGATGCGAGCATAACAAAAAGTAGATTGAAATTTTGGGTCTGCTTGAGCTTGAGCATCTACCAGAGAACGGATATCTGTTTCTAAATTAGATAATTTTTCTTCACTCTTTTTACATCCTCTTGCTTGATAGTTATCTACGCAGATGATTCCTGTTCGTCTTTCTTGCAAACCTAGTTGAATACTATGTCGATTCCAACCGAAAATAGTTTCCGCTTTGCGAGCTGAGCCTCCACAATAATCTTCACTCACTTTTGCCATGAAGTCTCGTTTGCGATTGCCAGTGAGTTTTTTGGCAGCATCTTTGAAGGTCGATTTCACCATTTCAGTCAATTGCATTCGGGAGATTCCTATTTATTTTTAGTTATCTTCTAAAATGCCTGGGATTCTATTTATCCGCAAGTCCCTTACCGAGTTGTCGATGGCAGTATGCAAAAGTTTACTGATACTCTACCTCTCTCGCTTCAGGTTGTCTCCTCTGAAGCTGCGGCTAAGGTTGAACTAAATTCGGATGTTACCCAACAAGCAAGTCAACTCAGAATTGCCAAGAAGAAAGATGAGGCAGTAGCGATCGCCGATACAGGTAATTATCAGCAAGCGGCAGAGATTTTACGCCAGGCGGTATTAGAGTTAAAGGCAAAAGCTTTAAATGAGTATTTTGAAATTGCTGAAGAAATTGAACAACTAACTTACTATGCTCAACGTCTGGACGATAAAAGATTTGATCTTAGTATTCGCAAGGAAATGCGCGATCAGTCTTATCAGGCTCGAAAACGCGATCGCAATGATTTGAAACTCCGAGGGACAACCGCTACGGCTGGTGCGTCGAATCATCTTGAGATTGTTTATGAAGCAGGAGAAGGGGTGGTTTTAAAATGCGATCGCATTAAGGGTAAGTTACGTGTCAAAGTTGTTGATGAGGGTTATGATTCTGAGTTTAATGTTCAGTTTCCTCGTGCTATTCGTGAAGAGGGTGCTAGTTATGTGGTGGACAGGGTAGAGCTTTCGGCTAATGGTACTTTCTATCGTGTTGTTGGTGAGATTCGTCGTTTACTTAAGCCAGGAGAAAAATTAGCCACTGTTGAGAGTCGGAATACTAATTTTCAAAAGGCTAAGGTAAAAGGTACGGCGGCGGATCTAGAAACTACGGATACGGTGGGGGATGGTATTTTGATTCAATGTTTGAAAGCTAAAGGTAAACTCAGAGCCAGAGTTGTGTCTGATGGCTATAATCCTGATTGGAATATGCGCTTTCCTCGCAGTATTCGGGAAGAGGGCATGATGTACGTTGTTGATGAGGTGAAGGAAAGCTCTCAAGGTGGATTTTACTTGGCTTATGGTGAGATTAAAAGGCTGGTTCAGTAATTTGGGTTAAAAGGAGCAAATATGGTCGAGATGTGGTGGTTTGTCCTGTCAAGAAACTTAGTGGATTTAAAAACCACGAAAGAATAATTTTTCTAATTGCTTACTCTTCTCTATAACGGTATCGTTTGATATTTATGTACTAGTATGGACTTGCTTAAAGATTTAGATTAAAAAAATCATAGTCAAATCATACCTTGATTCACCAACGCCCAAATTTAACAGTCATATATATTGATAGTTATCTCGATTAATTTTTATTGTGGGGTTGCATTGAAAGTGTATTTACTTTTAGTGAAGCTCTTTTCTCCTCTAATCATTAACTGTTTGGTATCAGTAGACAAACTGCACCTCTTGCACCCATTGCAGACTAACCTCTTTTCCCTAGGTTGTTAATTATGATTCGTGCAAGAGGTTTATTAAAAGAATAATAAAATTATCTATCCTACTCTTGCTCCAGCAACCGTGTAAATTTTTGCTTCATTTCGGACATCTGTTTAGGGCATTTTTGCATTGCTGCCAGTTGAATATCTATTTCCAAAATATTATCCAACCTAGTGGTTTTTTCCCAAACTTTAACTTGGGTTTCTGATTCATGCTGGAAGCAAAAAGTTACAATTTCTGAATCAACTTCCAAAATTTCCACGTTTTTTAACCAGCCGTTGCTGCTTTTGACAAATAACCATACATTAGACCGACCGATCAATTCTTTTAGTTTACTTTCCATAATCAGAATTTATAACACTCATAATTAGCCAAGTATTGTATCTACCATAAGATATATCTTCAAACTTGCAGAAACAATAATTACAAATTTAACTATTCTAAAGATAGATTCTAAAAATATTAAGATTGTAAGGAGCATACAAGCTTTGTAATTAAACGCGATCTCAACATAATTAATGTCCAATATTCAATACGTCGGAATGACTGTTGCCGATATGGAGCAGTCAATCAAGTTTTATGAACAAGTCCTATCTTTTCAAAAAACCAAAGATCTAGAAGTAGCAGGAGCAGACTGGGAAAAATTACAGGGAGTTTTTGGCTTGCGGATGCGGCTCGTAGAGATGCAGTTGGGAGCAGAAAAAATTGCTCTGATGTCGTACTTGACCCCTCAAGGAAGACCAACTCCTCCAGATTCTAAGAGTAATGACCGTTGGTTTCAGCATATTGCGATCGTAGTGTCAGACATAGAACAAGCCTATCAACATCTGCGAAAATTTGATGTTAAGCATACTTCGACTAGCCCTCAGCAATTACCAGAATGGAATAAAAAACTAGGGGGAGTCAAGGCATTTTATTTTAAAGATCCTGATGGACATAATTTAGAGTTGATTGAATTTCCTGCCGACAAAGCGGCTGAAAAATGGCAACAGGATACCAGTGAATTATTTTTAGGCATAGATCACAGTGCGGTGGGAGTCAAAAATGCGGCGGCAAGTTTTAATTTATATCGCGATCGCCTGAATTTAGAATTGATGTTACAGGCGGAAAATTACGGTACTGAATTTGAACACATTACCTGCGTCTTTGGCTCTCGGGTACAGGTCAATAGTATGCAGGGAAAGGCAGGAATTGGGTTTGAGTTATTAGAGTATATTGCTCCTACTGATGGTAGAGACATGCCAGTAGATAGTCAAGCCAACGACCTTTGGCACTGCCAAACCGTAATTTCAGTATCGGATCTAGCTACCTTAGCTGAGCAACTACGCTCTGCACCCTGCCAGTTTGTTTCACCAGGCATAGTAAAAATGTCGTCTTCAGAATTAGGCTTTAGTCAAGCTTTGTCGATTAGGGATCTCGATGGTCATGTTTTGCATCTGGTGCAAGATTGAGTGAGGAACGAGGAGTGAGGAGCGAGGAACAAGGAATTAAATAAACTTATTAAAAAAGACGCTAGATCAATTACAAATTAATTGATCTAGCGTTTTACTATATTTAATAATTAATTAAAACTAATAGTCCTCACTATTAAGAAAGTCCTTCTAACTGAGTGGTAACGACCCTGAGTTTTAAAGTGCGATCGCCACGTTTAACTGTAAACTGTAGAGCTTTGTTTAATCCACTACCATCTACAACCCCCTGTAACTGTCCTGCATCAGTAATGGGTTGACCATCAATAGCAGTAATCACATCACCTAAGCGCAATCCTGATGCTTCTGCTGGAGTATTGGGCAATACTCTAACAACTAAAACTCCTTCCACTTCAGGAATGGTGAAGGGAGAATTAGGATTGCTGTTATTTCTTTGAGCTAATTCGGGAGTAAGAGTCCGCATTTGCACCCCAATATAAGGATGAGGAACTTGTCTTCCCGCAGCTAAGGTGTCGGTAATTGATCTAGCCTTATCAATGGGGATCGCAAAGCCAATGCCGTTAGCATCAGGACGAATCGCGGTGTTGATGCCAATTACCTCCCCATTTTGATTCAGTAAAGGACCTCCCGAGTTACCAGGATTGATTGCCGCATCGGTTTGTAAAAAGTCAATTCGCTTATCAGGTATGCCTACTTGAGCTGAAGAACGAGTCAAGGTGCTGATAATTCCTAAAGTGACAGTATTATTAAGCCCCACAGGATTACCAACAGCGATCGCCCAGTCCCCGACTTGGACATTTGACGAATTTCCCAGGGGAGCAATGGGTAAGTCTACTCCAGGGGCATCAATTTTAACCACAGCTAAATCGGTTACTTCGTCAGTACCTCTAACTATCCCTTCAAATTCCCGCCCATCTTTTAAGGTAACAGTAACGCGATCTGCACCACTGACCACATGGGCATTGGTTAATAAGGTTCCGTCTTTCTGGGTAATAAAGCCCGATCCTTGTCCTCGTACCTGTCTTTCTCTGGGCATGCCACCGCCAAAGCGATCGCCAAAAAACTCTCGAAAGAAGGGGTCTTCAAAGAAGGGGTCTGAGCGAGTAGCGACGGTTCTCTCGGTATCAATTCTGACAACTGCTGGTCCTGTTTGTGCTACTGCTGCTGCTACAAAACTGCTGGAGTTGACAGGAATAGGCGCCTGTGCCTGAATTTGGGGTTCTACTTTAGGGGCAACAGAAGTATTCTTATAGTTTAATTTAGAGTCTAAAGGCAATGTATCTGCTTGAGAAGACATTACTCTGATAGTGCTAAAAGTCAAAATGACTCCTAAAAAAAGTGCTGTAGCGTGACTAGCCACTTTACCTAGAAATCGTTTATTTTTCATTATTTTATTAGCTTCAATTATTTAATCATGTCATACTTTACTATCATAGCTTGCCTGAATCTTTAAAAAGTCAGTCCCAGCACCGTAGCTTTCATCTTCCGAGCGACGGACTTTGTTGAGTGAGTAGAGACAAGTTTGGTCTGAATGTATTATGAATAATCTATCAATTACAATGGCGATATCGCTAGTTGACTAATCTTTTCTCAAGATTTTCTCTTCATTGCTAGACTAACTTTGAACCCTGCTGAGATTCTTGATATAGCTCATGGTGAGTAAGCGACTTTCTTCTAGCTCCTTTGCAATTGATTTTGGTACTAGTAATACAGCGATCGCTCGTTGGAATGGAGTAACCAATAAGGCTGAACTGGTTAAGTTACCTGGTTTATCGCAACAATTTGCTCACGATCCGCCTTTGATTCCTAGTTTGTTATATGTTGAGGATGCGGCAGCAGAGAAGATGCTGGCAGGCCAGACTGTACGTGAGCGGGGATTAGATTTTACGAATGACTCCAGGTTTTTTCGCAATTTTAAGCGGGGAATCGGCACGCCAATCCAAGGGTTTTTGCCTGAACTTGATGGTCTGAAAATTTCTTTTGAGCAGGTGGGAACCTGGTTTTTAGGGGAATTGATCAAAAGTTTGCAAGAGTCAACGGCAACGGAGCTGGAATCTTTAGTGCTAACTGTTCCTGTTGATAGCTTTGAGTCCTATCGCCATTGGTTATTGGAGATTTGCCAGTCTTTGGCAGTGTCGCAAATTAGTATTTTGGATGAGCCGACAGCCGCAGCCCTCGGATATGGAATTGTCGATCAGGAGTTGTTGTTAGTGGTGGATTTTGGTGGTGGCACGATAGATTTATCTTTGATACAGCTATCTAATCCCAGTTCTCCCCAGGGATATTTACTAAAATGGGGCAATAAAATGCTGGGCAAAAGTTCGGCACAAAGCAAAAGTGTGGCGCGGGTAATTGCTAAGGCTGGAGATAATCTGGGGGGAACAGATATCGATAATTGGCTAGTAGATTATTTTGCAACTACTAAGAATCTGGCAAAATCTTCTCTGACCACTCGTTTAGCTGAAAGACTGAAGATTAAACTATCTGATGAGGAAGTAGCCCAGGAAGTCTATTTCGATGACGAAACCCTCCAAACCTATCAAATGGATTTAGATCGTGCTGGCTTTGAATCGATTCTGCGGCAACAAGGTTTCTTTGAACGACTGGATAATTTGATGAATCAGGTACTGCAACAGGCAAAACGCAACGGGTTAGCAACTAGTGATATTGAATCAGTGTTGCTGGTGGGGGGATCGGTCAGAATCCCTGCGGTGCAAAATTGGATTAAACAGTATTTTGATCGAGCTAAGATCAAGAATCAATTTCAGCTTGAGGCGATCGCTATGGGGGCTTTACAAGTAACTCAAAGTGTTGAGGTGCAAGACTTTTTGCATCATAGTTATGGCATTCGCTTTTGGAATCGCAAAACTAAAAGTCATGACTGGCATCCTCTGATCAAAACAGGACAGGCTTATCCTCTAGAACAGCCTGTAGAATTACTGTTAGGTGCTTCTACTCCCGCTCAAACCAACATCGAATTAATTATCGCCGAGTTAGGTTTAGATACTACTACGGAAGTGTATTTTGATGGAGATCGTCTGATTACTCGTACCATATCAGCTAATACCAAAACAGTTCGTCCTCTCAATGATCGTGAAGGAGCGAGAACCATTGCCAAGCTAGATCCTGTAGGTAATCCAGGTAGCGATCGCCTACAGCTCTTATTTAATGTTGATCGCGACAGACACCTACGTATCACTGTCAATGATTTGTTGAGGGGTCAATCTTTACTGAATAATTACATTGTCGCCAAACTAAATTAAATAGCCATACTGTAATATGTACTTATGTGATAATAACTAGAATAAATAGCTCGGTTTTTTTGGTGATTTTTGCGTATTTCTACATTTAGGAGGCTTAAGAGTCAGCTACAATCAAATAATTAAGCTATGGCTTTGATGAAGTTGCTGAAACTTTCTAGCTTATTATTTCTCAGTAAATTCACATAATTAAATGAAATATCAATACTACATCATATTTTTTAGTGTTATTACTGATTTCTTGGTAGCCATTTGTCAGTAGTGGGCAACTGCATACAGAAAAGGAATGCATCGTAATAGGTGGAAGTATTGCAGCTTAATAGATAGATATATATATAGCAGTTTACTAAGTGTCAAAAGCGTGATGAATCAAAAGCGAGTCAATATACTAAATGTCCCTATCGATAATATAAGTATGTGCGATCTCCTTGATAAGTTAAAAGGTGGGGGAGTCGTGTTTACCCCTAATGTCGATCACTTGGTAAAACTAAGTAAAGATCGCGAATTTTATCAAGTATATTTAGATGCTGATTATAGAGTGTGCGATAGTCAGCTGATACTTTATGCTTCTCGTTTTTTGGGTCAGCCTATTTGCGAGAAAGTCTCTGGTTCAGATTTATTTCCTGCCTTCTACCGATATTACGGGAAAGATGAAGATGTCAAGATCTTCCTCTTGGGTAGTTTGGAAGGAGTTGCTGCACAAGCCCGTCAGTGCATCAATAATAAAGTTGGTCGTAATATGGTTGTCGACTGCTATTCTCCTCCTTTTGGGTTTGAAAAAGATCCCCTCGAATGCCGCAGAATTGTTGACATAATTAATAATTCTGGTGCCAATGTCTTGGCAGTTGGAGTCGGCGCTCCAAAACAGGAGAAATGGATTAATACCTATCGCTCTAGCTTGACTAGTATTTCAACTTTCTTCGCTGTTGGCGCCACGATAGACTTTGAAGCAGGAAGGGTTCGTAGAGCTCCTAGTTGGATGAGTTCTGCTGGGTTGGAATGGCTATATAGACTAGTTAATGATCCTGGCAGACTCTGGAAAAGGTATTTAGTCGAGGATCTTGCTTTCTTTATTTTGATCTTTCGTCAAAAGTTTAATTTAAACCGTAATCAGAACTTTTCTCGCAAAAAAAATCTTTTTGAATCAAGATCATAAAACTTAACTAGCTGTTAATTTTTTAACATTGTTAGTTTTAACTCAAACATTTGCGTTATCTCGCTCTATATTTATTCAGTTTTAAGTTTTCAGATAATTAACTCAACTTAATATTTGTTGTCCCATCGAAATCCTTCAGATATTGAATTAGCTTAAATTATCTTGATTAGCAAAACCGACAATATTATCTAGCCCGATAGACAATAATCTTTTTAGCAAACTAACCTTTAATCTTGTGCAGTCGGAAAACTTTTCAGCATTCAAGTTAATTAAAAACTTAAATATGTAAATAAGCTAAGTTACTATAGCTTATTTACACCGTATCAGACATAATTTAAGTAAGAGCAGTGTTCATCAGGAATCAGTTGAGATGTTGGAAAGACTAATATTAGCTGCAATCATAACTTTTTGTATTTATTTATCTTTAAATTTGAGAGGACAATCTCACGATAGACAATCCCTTGATACTCCTCAAGGAGTAATCCCTGAAATCATCAGCAAAATTGTTTCTTTCTCTTGGTAACTGATTGGTTTGTTAGTGCCAGTTTTGTAGCCTGCTACGGTAATTATTTAGCTGATTAAAAGCGCGATCGCGTTGCCCTTCAAATCTTGCTGCGATCGCAATCGAACCTATTCCTGCTAACAAGCCTACTACCCATTTTAGGAATGAATAGGTTACTACTAAGATAATTAATTGGTTGGTGGCGGTTAAAATCAGGGTAGTTGTTCCTGCGAATAAAAAAGCTCTAATTTTTAGTCCTAAACCGAGAAAAATTAAGCCAAAGCTAATTACTCCTGGCGTGATTAAGGGTTGATAAAGCAGTGCGGCAATACATAAAATGCTGCTACCAAGCAGACGAAGATAGTGACGAGATTGACGGCGTAATTGGTAGTAAGGATCGACTTGAGCCACGTATAAAATTGAGCAGCTAATCATGGCAGCGATCACCATAAAATCACCTTGGTTGAGCCAAACAAACTTGATAATTAGCCAGTTGATAAATCCTAAGCTAATATAGCTCCAGCGAATCTGGGTTTGAGCATAAGCAATACGCAAATAGAATAAGGCAGTAATTACTAGACTGAAAGCAGAAATATCTTCTGCGGTGACTAAAGCCATCAAAGCAGGAATGATTAATGCCGTACGTCGCCAGGGTGTAGCTCTCCAGCCAAAATTTTGCCAGGGTATTTGATAGATCATCAGAGCAACGGCGCAGGTAAAGATTACACGCCAAGGATCGAACAGGCTTAATCTAGTGATAATCAGACGGCTATAAATTAGGGTGGCAGCAAGTTCAACTAAGCCGACATAAACCCACCAATCCTGATGCTGGTTATTCCGATTCTCTCTTCCTTGAATCACTGCATAGCCAGCCAGACAGAAACTGGTAGCGATACTAAGAAGAGTCAGACGGGGAGTTGTACTTTCGATGGCAATCCCTGCGCCGATAATTTTGAGCATGCTACTAATTGCCCAATGTATATGAGCTACTAGTATTACTCTGTTGGGGGAAAGATTAAATATTTGACGCTGATTACCAGGTACAGAAGCGATCAAGTAAACCCTTAGACGATAACAAAAAGCGATCGCCACAGCCACAAGTGCGAGAATGGTTAGGCTATCAGCTACACTAACTGGTAGGTCAAGTATTTGATAAGCGACTAATTCATAAATACCGAGAGAGATACTGGCAACTCCACCATAATTAAGCAGAGTTTGCAGACGATTATTTTGTATTTTAGTGTTGAGGAGAATGAATGCGACCGCAAGAATTAGTAACCCTGTATAGGTATTAAAATATGCTAGCCGCCATACTATGCCGCAGACAGCATATGTTAAAGGCACAAAAGCTAGGTTTAATCTTGCCCAAGCTAAATCAGTTTGATTTAACTTGGCTACTATCCTTAAAGCAATTAATCCGAGAAAAATGTTAGCCGTAGCGATAATCAAGCCATTGCTGTTAAATAAACCAAGCAAGCCTACTGTTAGCAATTCTCCCAGCCAGACTAAAGTATAAACAACATAATTATTTGGTTGCTGTCGATAACGCCAAAAGATCTCCGCCGCAATTATGCTGAGGGTTATCAAAGATGGGAAATTGCTCTGAAAATCTCTGATAGCAAAATTTCCTATACTGATAATTAAGATTTCCCAGATGATTATTGCAATCGCCCAATAGTCTACTGCACTGAGATATTTATTAATTAGCTTAAAGTTTTTTGTTTCGACACCTACCCCTAAGATGCCGTGGGCTTGACGCTGGGAAATATAATCGAATTTTGGAGTATTACTAATTTTGAGTAGATAGATGCGGAGTTGGTATAAACCGATAATGATTACGCCACCAAGTAACAACCAGTACTGTAGATTGGCAAAATTAGGATCTACAAAGTTATAAAATAAGCTGGCAATCAAACTGATAATAAAGCCTAAATGAATTGCCGTAACTATAGTGCGGCGCAGATTAAAGGCATTTATAAACATCAAAGCTACTGCTACAGTCAAAGCAATAATTCTAGTTTCTGGTCTAGTAAAGGTAATCAACTGCACACTAACTAATGCAAAACAGCTAAGACTAGTAGATAAACGTCTATGTCGTATGCTGCGACTATATTTAGCGATTAAAGTTAGCATCACTGGTATTATTAGCCAGATTAAAGCCCAATAATATGAGTTTATTGCCCAAAGAGATGTCTTAAGATCACCTGAAAAGCCAACATAGCCAATGGCACTCAACAATAAACCAAAATACCAGCAACTTTGCCTAAACCAAAAATAGAGCTTAAGTTGAGGCTTCTTATTTAGACGAAGATAGATTATCCATTCTATTATTGCCAAAAGCGTGAAGATCATACCCCAAAAAGGCTGATTAAAGTTTGGTGCAACAAAGTTAACACCATTGATAACTGTAACTAAGCCTAATAGATGAGCTAAATATATTAAGCTAACCCTGATTGGTTGCCGCAATTGAGCAACCCAAATTAAAGTCAGGGTGGATAAAAGCAAATTTAGCGATCGCCAGGTAGGATTAGAAAT
>JBCCDL010000029.1:0-17919 GCA_039030815.1 Cyanobacteria bacterium P01_A01_bin.83
CACTACGTCTGCCACTTCTAGCTCTTGTAATGTTTTATCTTCTTCTGTAGTTAAAGTTATTTTTAATGCTGCTGGCATTTTTAAATTATCAAACTGGATTTCCCTTGGTTTATTTTACGTTTAATTAGGTGGAGCTACTTAGTGTCAATTGATACGACACCTATCTTAGCCTTATAGCTCGATTCATCAATATACATATTACTCTGAGTTACAAAAATGTTTTTTAGTAACCCAAAAAGTAACCCAAATTTTATTGAAGCTATTTTCCTACAAAGCTATATTTGAGTATCAATGTACTCATAAATCGCATTATCCATAAATTCCCTAACCCCTTACTTGCCTAAAACAACGGAAACCCGTATACTGAAGAACATGATAAATCACGGGGCGTAGCGCAGCTTGGTAGCGTATCACTTTGGGGTAGTGGGGGTGAAAGAAAAATATTTCAAGAACTGTGAACCTCTAGGAACATTGCCCTGTATATAACATAAGGTTTTTATTGTCGGTTAAAAATTAGTCCAGATTAGGGATTAGAAGGGATTTTACCCCAATTTGGGTCCCAGTTCCTATTTGTTTGATGTAAAATGACTTCGCGCTGAATTGCTATGTCAAATATTTATAAGTCTTTCTATTGACAATATCTCGTATGGTACTTCTGGTGACTCCAAACTCGCTGGCTATATCTGAAATGGTCTCTTTATTACATTCATATTTCCATCTGATTGTGTAAATGTCTGCTTCGGACAATTTATATCTATAGTCTCTTCGTTTATTAATGCTCTGTTCGTAATTGCTCGCCCAGCGACAGTTTTCTTTGCAATAGCCTCTTTCATTGTCAATGCGGTCGATAGATTTCCCGAACGGTCTTTCTCCCATATCCTCATAAAAGGTCTCAAAATCCAACCAGCGATCGTCTTCTATCGTTATCCCTCTTCCACCATAATTACTGTAATGAATATTGTTCTTATCCAAACAGCGAGCTTTCATTGCTTTCCACGAGTTATAAGTAGGAGTAGTACTAAAACCATGTTTTCTATTCCCTTTATGTTGACCATTCTGGCAACCACAGTTAGATTGCTTGATATTTTTACGGTTTAAACTTTGATAATTCCTTGTAACGACATTTCCGCAGTCACATAAACATTCATACTGATAATTCTTTCTACCATTAGAGTAAATTTTAGTTTCTAATTCTTTGATAACTGTTAGCAATCCTATTTTATTGCCGATCAAATCTTGCTTCTTTGCCATATTTGATAATAGTTTTAAAAGTACCTATTACCATTTTGTTTTACTGTTGATGCCCAATAAGCCGTTTTGATGCACATTGTTTGTAAATAATAAACCCTAATAGATTTATAGCTTACATTACTTTAATATTACAAAGTTATTTCTTATAGGAAACGATATCGCTACCATTGCTAGTTTTGCAGGCACAAGTCCTGAAATGATAATGAAAAATTATTTAGTTGTTAGAGAGGATCTAGATATTCCCGAAATGTAAGAATTTGACAGCCATATTAGTAAAAAAGATATTAATTTCATATTTTTCGAAATCTAAAATACCAAATTAATCATTGTCAATGGCAGTTTATCGTATAGAAACATCTTTTTTGCAAAACCTGTATTTCTTTTCAATCATACATCTTAGCTAAAAAATAGTCTTTTTTCAAAAAAAAAGTATTGCAATATTTTTTTTCTGTGTGTTATTCTTTATACAAGAAATTTTTCACAAAAAGTGTAAAAATGAAGCTAAAAATAACCGTAGATTTCCCAGAACTAGGCAAAGCGATAAAAAAAGCTAGAAAAGCCAAAGGTCTTTCACAGAGAGATTTAGGCGATTTTATAAACTTATCTCCTGCAAGAATCAGCGAACTAGAAACTGAAACTGAAGGAAAGTCGGTTATTTCGGCAAAACAACTAATTTTATTAGAAACATTTTTAGAAATAGAGTTAGTTCCTTTTATTGAAATAGTAAAAGCAGTGACCGCGAGGTACGAAAATTCAAAAAAAGAA
Organism: Cyanobacteria bacterium P01_A01_bin.83; assembly: GCA_039030815.1. Lineage (GTDB taxonomy): Bacteria > Cyanobacteriota > Cyanobacteriia > Cyanobacteriales > Xenococcaceae > Waterburya. Next base: position 2,017 of record JBCCDL010000029.1, read on the forward strand.
TAGTAAGTTGGCTGCAATAAGTGTAAAACCAGTCAGGATAAGAGTTTGCTTATCTACAAACTTTTTTACTCTTGCGAAAAGATTTCTATTCTAACTCTATCTATATCTCTTATAACGATTTAGACAATATCTAAAGTCTCAATGACTTACTACACATAAATTTACTTTGCCAATAATTTCTAAAGGAGAAAAAAGAATGAATAAGATAAATCCCAAAGACACAAAACAAATTGTAGATAAATTACCTATTGAATTAGTCAATCCATTGCTAATAGCTTGCAATCCTGACTGTAACTTTTTACCGCCCGATGATGCTAGTACTGACAAGAAGAGACTCATAATACATAAGGAAAAACTAGTTAATGCCATTATTAATAGCAATGATATTGACATTTTCAATCAAGCTGAAGACTTAGCAAAATCATTGGATATACACGATCAAAAAATCGATCCTAAGCAAAAAGAGTTAGAAAAACTCAAAGCACAAATTAAAGAAAAAAGGGAGGAAATTAAAGAGTTAGATTACATAAAGCAAAGAGAAATTGATAAAAAAGCACAAGAATTAATAGAAGCTTTAGGCGAATAAAAATCTCAAAAACTTGCCCAATATAATTCAGATATAGAAAAAGCTCGTGCTGAGTTCTATCGCGAAAAAGAGAGAGAAAAAGCTCTAAAAGCTTATATGAAGGAATTGGCAATATCTGTTATTGACGATCTAGAAGATAAATATGTAGAAGCAAGTAAAGTGTTAACCAATTCCACTGTTAAGTATGTTGGAGAATTTTACAGTCAGATTGAAAAAGATCCAAAAATAAAAATAAACCTTGACACAATACAAGGAATGAAGCTTATTGATGCAAACTTAGACGAAGCGTCAAAACCACTGGTCAATGGGGCTATCATTAAATCTAAATTAGGTCTGGAGTACCAAAACAATCCAGTGATGTCAAGCTTAAGTACTAATTCTGTGAAATCTAAACCACAGACGGTTGGTGTAGGCGTATAAAAACAAGACCGCGCAGAGGGTGATGTAGTAGCAAAACTATTATTTATAAAAGCACTACATCATTCTCTCCCAACTTATCTACAAAAATTTCAAAACTATAATCAGATTACGTTATGACATTTAATGTACTCTCACTTTTTGGTGGGATTGAATGCGGACGAGTAGCCTTAAACAACCGAGGGATTACCCCTGATAAATACTTTTCTAGCGAAATAAATATCAATTCAATTAAGATTGCCAGTAAAAACTTTCCCGATATCGAACACATAGGAAGCGTTACTGGTGTTAAGGCAAAAAAATTGCCGAAGATTGATTTAATACTTGCGGGTTTTCCCTGTACCGATTTGAGCCGAGCAGGGGGACAGAACGGATTTTATGGGATTGATAGTTTAGAAGATTATCTGTATCACAAGGAGAATAATCACAAATTTCAAGGACAGTCTTACTTATTCTGGGAGTTCGTTAGATTATTAGGCGAGCTACAGCCCAAGTATTTTCTCTTGGAAAACGTTGTTATGCCCACCAAGTATAAAAGGTTAATCACGAAGACTTTACAGTTAAGACCATATGAAATCAATAGCTCTAATTTTTCGGCACAAAGCAGAGAAAGGCTGTATTGGACAAATATAGATATAGAAGTACCGATTCAGATCTCTAGATTATCTGTCAAAGATATACTGGACGACACTGTAGATTACGGTTTTCTTGATGAGCAGTTTGTACCTGTTGTAGATCGCTCTAGTTTCAATGATTACTCTGACAAGATAAAAGGTATCGGAGGATTATTACCTGAAGGTAGCGGGGTCAATATAGATTGTTCAGAATATTCAAACCTAAACGATTTTAGAACCGAGAAAAGGGTCTATAGCATTCATGGCAAATGCCCGACCATGACCACTGGTAACAGTACCATTTTTAAAATTGGCGATCGCTTTCGTACTTTGACTGTCCTTGAGAAAGAAAGGCTACAAGGATTACCCGATGGCTATACCAGAGTCAGAGGTATGGCAGATGGTCCGAGATTTTTTGGTATCGGTAATGGCTGGACTGTTTCTACTATCGAACATCTCTTGAAGAATGTTGTTTGAGGATATTTCACACTCAGTAAAGTAGGCAAACCAATATAGCTCTGTCTCTTATCATTACTTTGTTTCAAAAGCTACCGCCTTCCAAACGACATTATTTGAAAAACACGCTGGAGAGATTCAGAAAAAAATCAATATGACGGTAATTTTCAAGCACAGCCTTTATTGTGCCTTTTCCTTTGGTAAGAGTATACGGCTCTCAAAATAGAGGTGATTTTCACTATGGCGTACAAACATCACACAAAGAAAAACGAAGTAGTCAATTTAGGACTTCATCCAGATTTGCTGCAACTGATTGATATAGCAGCGAATAACGAGTTTAAAACACGCAGTTTCTTTATACGAGAAGCAATAGCAAAAGCTCTGGTAGACCGAGGTGCAATAGCAAACCTCGAACGCAATGCTGTCTTCCAAGAGAAACTACTCGAACTTTGTGGTGCGCCGATAGCTCCTGGTTCAGCAGTGATTGAACCCGCCATTAATTAGAAAATTGCCAATATTTTTAGACACAAATTAGGGGCTAAATCTGCCAACTTGCCCCCCTGTAATTCATTTAAATTTATAACAATGACAAATAGTCAAATTTTAGAGCAAAATAATGCTCTCGATAATAATATTGTAACAGAAAACAATGCAGTATTAAACTCCCAAAGTCTTGCACAGACAGAAACAGAGGCATCTAAAGCAACAAAAACTCAGACAAAAACCTGGACGGGGCGCGTTAGTTTGGATGACCGCCAATATCAAAATAAACCGCAAAAAGATGATGTTGGTCGTATCAATAACGCCATAGCAAACGGAGCTACTGAAATTGATGAAGATGAATTAATAGAAGCTATTACTTCTGGACAATCCTGGAATCCAACGACTTTTAACGGCAAGCGCGATCGAGAACATTTTATTGAAATGAGTGCTCTTGTTGCAGATTTTGACGATGGATTCCAATCTTTGGATGAGATAATAACTCGCGCCGAAGAACATGGTTTGAAATTTAGTTTTATCCATGAATCATTCAGTCACACGCCAAAGCGTCCGAAGTATCGCGGAGTGATTTTACTCGAACAACCAATTAAAGATTTTCAAACCGCAAAATTTTACTGCGAATACATAAAAGACGTATTCAAAGGCATGGTAGATAAAGGAGCAGCAGAAGCTTGTAGATTATATTACGGCGGACGCGAAGGGTCATTGGTCTTCCAAAATAAAGGACAAATATTGTCTTTGAGTTCGCTAGAGCAAAGCGCAGCTACTTTTAAAAAGACACTCGAAGAACAAAAAACCAGAAGGCAAACGCCTGCAAAGCAACAACCATCTCCCAAATTTGAAAATACCAAAACTGACACGGAAAAAATCGGCAGTGACAATATTGATGAAACCAATGGTATTTATAGCGTTGGCTTTGATGAGATAGGTTTATTAATTGTTAATGACGTCGAGAACCACACATTCATTGAATTCGATGCCAATGATTATGAGGGAGTACTATCATCGATTGAAAATCTCGCCCGTTTGCTAGAAATAAAAACGGCTCTGGAGGTTTTGGACACAGAAATTTGTGAAGATTACGACTCCTGGCTCCAAATTGGAATGGCACTGCACCATGAAGGCGCCACCAATGGTAATGGGGATTTCTCTGACGCAATGCGAGAACTATTTCATGCTTGGTCGAGGACTTCAGATAAATATGAAGAGGAAGAAACAGAGAATAAATGGTCGAGTTTTGGCGATCGCGATGGCAGCATCAAGATAAATACGCTCTTTCATTATGCACATGAGAAAGTGACAAATGTAGAAAAACTGACACAGGAGATCTATCCGTTAGTAGATAATTACTATACTGCACTCCAATTAGACCCGAAACCTACCATTAAAGAGACAAGTAGCGACATTAGAAACTTATCCACAGCAAATTCTCCTATTTCATTCGTGGGAAAAGCCTACATTGACAAAGGTATTCATTTCGACACCTCCGACAGCAAAGAAACAATAGTCAGAATTTACAATCCAGAAGAAGGTATTTGGGAAAAACAAAATTTAAAATCCTTTTATGCAGACGCAGAATACAGATTAAATGCTTGCATGAAAAATAGTTACGGAACGATTAAACCCTTGAACGTAAAACAACAAAAGGAATTATATGCTTACATCAACGTCTATACAAAAAGTGACCCTAATTACATAGGATACAAATGGCAAAGCGAGCAAAGCGGTAACATAATCGCTTTTAGAAATAAGATTCTCAACTTGAAAACAAAGCAGGAAGAAGAATTTAGAAAAGAATTATACCTAGAGAACAAATTAGAACGCGAGTATAGACCAGAAGACGGTACAGACTGTCCTAATTGGTTGAAGCTGATATCTGATTTGACTGGTAATGATGAAAAAGTGATGGACGTATTAGAAGCAGCCGCATTATTAACTTTGACTGGTCGAGGTGATACCGAAAGAAGTTTTATAACTCTTTATTCCGAAGATGGTGGTGCTGGAAAAGGTACTTTCATGAGGACACTACAAAGTCTAGCGGGTAAAGATAGAAGTAAAACAGCTTCCTTCGACCGTCTGAGTGATGGTAATTTAATGACTTCCTTTGAGAATAAAACATTAATTGTTTTTCCAGAAGAACGCAACAAATTATATCCAAATTCTAATGCCTACGCCTCATTACTGAAATTGACTTCCAAGGATAGAATCGACGCAAGAGGAAACTATCAAGCTGGTATCGAGTTTCAAAGTAATGCGATGTTATTTGTTGCTACTAACACCTTCTTGTTTGGTAACGATGGTGGAATGAATCGAAGAATTCTACAAGTGGTCTGTCCCAAAAAAGAAAATTTAATCCCCGATCGCAATTTTGGCAAGAAACTTGAAAAAGAACTCAGCCAAATAACAAATAGATTGTTGAATAAATTTGATTTTGATGCTGATAATGCAAGGGATTTATTAGAAGAAGCTTCAGATTATGAAGCGTTCTCCAATAATGCCAGAATTATGGCTAATGAACTATCTAATGTATCTCAGTTCTTAGAAGAAATGGTAGTTGCAGTTTGTCCAATTAATCGAGATCGTGGTTTGAAAGCAAATGAGTATAAAACTAATGAAAATGAATATAAGAAAAATCCCGCACCTTTCGTTAATATCACAACCTTATATGACGCTTTCAAAATATATTCTGCCAATGTCAATCCTGGTTCTAAAATCATGAAAAAAACCAACTTCATTAAAGAAGTAAAAGCTCATTACAAACTCAATTTGGGTGCTGATTTTATATTAGAAGAATTAAAAGAGTTGCGTGTACAAGGTGTTACAGGAAGAGCAGCAAGATTTTTAGGATTAATACCAAGTGAAGAAGCCAAGAATAATGATTTGTTTAGACCATTACAACATAAATGACAAGTATTGAAAACTACCAATAATTAAAAAATATAATTCTAAAGCGGCAGTTTCAACTGTCGTTTTTTCTTCAATACATACATTACATGCGCAATACTATTTCTCTTTTTGGCGATTTGGCGACAAATTGACCAAAAACCCAGACAAAATGTAGCTTACAGTTTTTGGGAGCGTATTATACCATTTATCAATCCTTCCATAACTTTTAGAGGGGGTTTCTAGAAGTTCATCGCCAAAACTCTACAATGTATACTAGACAATGGTTTCGGTTTGGCGACGAATTATTTTGTTTTTTGGTATTTTAATAATAATGGAAGACTCTAATGTATACGGGGCAAGCATTAAGAGTTTTTGGCGATGTGGCGATTGTTACTTTTTAAATTCGTCGCCAAAAGGCAATTCGTCGCCAAAAATGGTGGAAAATCGACAAGGTTTAGAGATGTATTTTATTTTGGCGGAGTTTTGGCGGAGTTTGACGACAAGTTCGTCGCCAAAAGTTGGTTGAATTAACTCAAATTGAGATGTAATGCACTGGTTGTGAGAGACGGGAAAAATGCTTCGATTATTTCTAAAACAAAGGGGTTTCGTTGCACGGGTTGTGTATGCCCTGTAGATGTTTCGAGTCTTGGTTTTTCACTTTTTGTACTTCAAGACACTACTTTCTTTAAAACTAGATAGGAAAAAATTGAATATATGTATATTAATTGGAGGAGTAGAAATAAAAGAGAAAGAAAAATAATATAGAAGTAAGTTTGCCAAAAGTAGTGTTTTTTAACGCGAAGTAGTGTCTTGCAGCGATGGGGACTGCGTTTCGGAGCTTTTGAAGTAGTGTACTAAACTCAAAAGTGGTGTATTGAGTGGTGTTTTGAGAGCAAAGTGGTGCATTGGCGCGACGGGGACTGCGTTTCGGGTATTTTGAGCACAGCAATAAGATCAAAGGTATTAGATTTTTTAATTATTACGATTGAATAGCGGTATAAGCGATTGAGAATTTTGCTATTTTGATGCTGATCTGTAATTAACTAAAATTTCTTTTTACTATGAAGTTGATATGAAGTTGATATAAAGATATTTTCCGCCTATAACTGGTTATATGGTTGATTTTAAGGGAGAAGAATTATTTAATGATTGATTCACATACCATAGAACAAAAATTAAAAGAGCCTGAGTCTCCAATTTTAGAGTTTAAAAGAGAGTGGTACTGGACTGACAATACGGCTAAGGAGGAAAAGAGTGATAAATGGGGAGAGTTAATTAAAGATGTTGTATCAATTACCAACGGCTACATAGGTTTTGTTGGAAAAGAGCGATATTTAATCATAGGCTTTTGTGAAAGTCAGAATAAAACTTACAATGTTGATTGTAATACTATAAAAGAATTAAAGGATTTAAGAAGTTTTAAAAAGAAACTGACTCAAAAACTAGAGTCCTATACATCTCCAGCTATTGTGGATTATGAAATAAATTTTATAAACATTGATAACTCAAACCTTTTGATATTTAAAGTTCAAAGTCCTGCTCACATTACTGAGATTGATTCTGAGTTAAAAACTAAAACTAGAGTACTAGATCCTGGTGCTGTTTTAGTTAGAAAGGGACAGGATTCAGACTCAATAAGGCTAGCAAACATAAGAGAAATAGATGAATTAAAAACAGAATTTTCTAATTATAAAAACTCACCTGAATACATAAGTTTAAAAAGAAACAAAGTCAAAGAAAACAATAAAAAAATTAGAAGCATAGAGAAAACAGTTCAATTATTTATAGATAAGAACTCTACTTGCTCATTAGATATAGGATATCCATTAAAGCATAAGGATTGGAGTGAAAATATAGTATTTGAATTGTATAAAATGTCGATGGATTTTGGAGGTAAAAGAGAATTTCTTTATTTACATGAAAGCTCTAGTCAGAAAAAAACATTTGGTTATTTGAATAAAGAAAAATTAATATCTAAGCATGAACAACTAATTATTCTTACTGAAAGACCAAATAATATTAAAGATATAGAGAAAAGAAAAGAAAATATAAAACTTGCTTTTCGATCAGAAAATGTGTTTTTTATTGATGAATTTGGATATGAATACTTATATAAAGATTGTCTTTTGAACTATGAAAAGTATAATCTTCCAGTATATGTAGAAAGCCTATTTGAGGACTCTAAAAATGAGAGTAAATCAGCCTTTGATGAATTGAAACAATGGTATACGCATGAGGCAGTACCTTTGTTTGTTGTAAAAGGGCATGGTGGAATTGGAAAGACAACTTTAGCAAAAAGATTTCTCGATTACATTTACGATTCTAATGATGAAACTGGAATTCTTTTTATAGATTCAAATGAGATTATTGACGATTTAGCTAGAGTTGCTGATTCGAATAAAAAAATTGATGATATATACGATTTTTACAAAGCTCAAATTGAAAAAGACGACAGTGATTTTAATAGATTTAGTAGAGACTTACTTCAACTTTCCATTGATAATGGAAGTTTAATTATAGTTCTTGATGGTATAGATGAAGTCATTGCAAGACTTGGTACTAAATTTGATATAAATTATTTCTTGGAGTCTATTTGTAATAGTTATTCTACGGATCTGGAAAAAGCTAAAATTTTGATTACTTGCCGAGATCACTTTTGGGAATCTCTGAGAAAAGATATTAATATCCCTGAAATAACACTAAAACCCTTTAGCGAAAAATTAGCAATAGACTTTTTCAATCAAGCCTTTGAAAACAATTCATCACAAACCAAAAAAGCTATGACTTTAGCTGAAAGAGTAGCTATCAAAGAGAGTGAAAATGATCATGAGGATTTAATATATATTCCATATATTTTAGATATTATTGTTTATTTAATAAAAGAAAAAAATGAAATACAAACAAAAAAACCATCATTTTTTAGTGATTATATAAATAATGAATTACAGGATGACTTTATTGTTGCCAGTGTATGTAAGAGAGAAGTTAAAAAGCTAAATGGCCTAAGTCTTGACGATCAAATAAGATTTCTTATGAGAATATCAACATCAAAAAGAAACATTGTTAGTTTGTATGATGTTAAGTCAATATTGAGTTCTATAGTTGGAGCGGAAGTTAATGATGGACTGGTAGAAAAATTGAAAAATCATATCTTGTTAAATTGCTCTGATAATAAACTTTATTTTAGGTATGATTTTTTTAATTCTTATTTTAAAATTTTGCAAATATCTAGTTATTTTAATAAGAAAAATATTGATTTGCTTGATAAATCTATTACAAAAATAATTTCTGGTTATATTAAATATGATAATAGTTTTACCAAAGCTATATGTAAAAGGGTTGTTTTTGATGAGGATTTAATAATATTTTGCATTGAAACAATTGAAGAATTACAGGATAAAATAAAGAAAGAGGAAAGTAACTATGAAAATTTGTTGCAAAGTGCTGTATCTTCGATCATTGTTTTTATTATATGTTCTCTAAAATATTCTAAAAGCCACCACTTTGATATTAATTCTCGAACTGAATTACTTGAAAAAATTTTTGGTACTGAAACAGAGATTAAGGGATTATGCTTAATAAACATCTTTGGCTATGATAATGATAAGCCAACATTTAATTTTAAAAGCAAGATTCTAGTAAACTGTAAATTTGAAAAGTATGAATATTTTTGGGATTGTCCGATTGATAGCGAAACCAGATTTATCAATTCATCTTTTAAGTCCTTAGAACCAAGAGTTGGTGTAAGACCTAAATTCTACGATGATACTTTTAATAATAATTGTGATATTGCAGATATCAAGGATATTATAAGTAAGAGAAAAGATGAACTTGATAACCAAGCGAGCAAAGTAGAAGATTATTTAGTTAAATTCTTTAAATTATTCTATCAAAGAGGAAACTTTTATCCAAGAAAACAAGAGCAAGTAAGATCTAAGGTGTTCTCAGCTAAACTACTTCCTGAATTATTGAAACTCAAGGTTGTCACAGAATATATTGATCCCCACAAGCCTAAATTCAAACAATACAAAATTTCTTCTAAATATAAAGCTATTATAAGTTATATAGAACAAGGAAGTCCTTGCATTGAACTTGAAAAGCTTGTTTCCGCGCTAACAAAGCAATAACATTTACTTTACCCATATAGTTAAACGCTGCAAGGATTGATTGGCGATTATTTAGTTCTAATTACAAAATTATGATACAGGCTATTTTTCATATCTAATGCAGCTCAAGTGAATAGAGAAGTTATGTCTACTTTTAGCATCTCATTAATTATTTTTGCTTGCTATTTTATTAACAGCCTCCGAAATAGTATTAGTACTCTCATAATGGCTAATCCATTGTCGTATATCGTAAAATATCGGCATATTCTCATCTAATTGCCAAACTCTACCAATCCTACAACCATCAACATCACAAATAATGGCGGACTTTCTATATCGACTCTCCAGTTTCGCCGTTACCTGATATTCTCTCGCGATCTCACTTACAGTAGAAAACCAAGCCTCTGTTCTAATAATCGTCAATCGTTTCCAAATATCGCTTGCAGTACTATCCAATGCAGCAATATCAGTCGTAATTGGAGGTTTGCCTGTTATCATAGTCCTAATAATCAAATGATTCGTTAAAACGTCGAAACTCCAGAGCCTTCAAACTATTGGTATTTCGATGTTTTCGCGTTTATGGGACTATATTACTAGGACGAAATAACTCAAAGGGACCACTTTTCTATAACGATTAATGATCGAAGAATCCCGATAGATCGACAGAATTTATAAGGTTCAGCAAGCCCAAATATTGATAATTTCACACGGTCTGAACAACATAAAATCCCTCAAACACAGTACTTTTGCAACTAACCATTACATTTTGGGGAATGTATAAATAACATTTATATGAGTCTCGCTCCGCTGTAAACTGCGATACCGTGGAATTTGCGCGCCAAGGTTAAAAGTAGCGAAAAAACCATAATCGCTGGTTATTAATCTTCTAATAAAGAATTGGGTAAGAATCTTTGTAGACAATCGATTTTATTGCTCAAATTAAAATGATACAAAACACCTTAGACACACTCCTCAGTCAGCGAGATTTAACGGTACCAAAACTCTCAAAGATATCAGATATCAAAGAAGCGACGTTATATAATCTCGTCAATAATCCCGGTGTTGTTCCAACGGCAACCATCCTCGATAAATTGTGCCGCGTTTTTGAAATAACGGTTGGTACATTAATCGTTCATATTGCGTTGATGGATGAAGATGAATTCAAGACGCTATCACCAGAAAGGCAAGAATATAGTTTTAAATGCTTTCGAGCCTACTGGATTTGGAAGAAACATCGGGAATTTGAATATATTAAACCTTTAGATAAATATCGAGTGTCTATCATCCATAAATACATAGGGAATTTTGCAAATGGAGAGTTTTATCTTGCCGATCCATCGCTAAACTACTTTCAAAATGTTGATGACAGTGCATTAGCATGTGTTAATTTTACTCAGAGAGCATTGAATGATATTAAATAAATTACAAACACTACTCGAATCACGCCATGTAACTGCATATACTGTTGCAAAAGATTTATTGCTTTACCCCCAAACAATTTATAAATTAGCGCAAGACAGAACAAGAATTCCCAAGAAAGATATACTCAATTTGATTTGTTTTTATTTCGATTGCGAAGTAGATGATTTTTTAGAGTTTGTACCAAAAGTGTGAGTCGATCGCAGTGAATGACCGCGCAAAAACAAAATGAATGTTGTTATTTATATTGATATTGGTAGTTATTCTTTATATTCGCGATCGATATTTTCATGCGCGCCAAAGTAATAAAGAGTCAAGTTTTTCATGACTCGAAATATTTATAGATTATAGATTATTTAATACTATTCATCTGTCAAAGAATTAAGATATTCATTTATGTCAAAATTAATACCGTCTATTCTAGATTGAGCTAGTTTTGACAAATCTGTATTTGGTATAAATCTGACAATTTCCTCCAATCTATATTTAATATCGCCTGTGAAATGCTTGTGTTTTAGCTCTATAGATTTCTCTATCTCAAAATCGTTCATAATTTCTAATGCCTCAACCACAACTGCATGGTCTGTATCTTCTAGAGCAATTTCATTTAATATAGTTGCTACAGATTCTTTCTCGATAATCTTTTCACTCAATGAATCTCTGATAATTTCAAGTACTAGTGATACCTCACAAGCATTGTATAAATAATCTATTGCAGCATTGATAGATTCTTTCAACATATTTAATTTCCTCAATGATCATTTTTTCTTGAGGTGGTATTCACTCTTTGTTATTGTCATGATTCGCCGAACCAAATCCATCAAAATGTGTAAATAATTAAGAAAAGTATATCTGTAAATGCAGCATATTTTGCGGCGTATTAATAATTAATTCTTTAAATATTTCACGCTTACCATAGATAGACTCGATAGTTTTTACATCAAGTCTTGGAATTTATTAAATTTATGGAATCAACGCTGCAATTTCTGTTGGTACGCAGTGATTATTGATACAAACATAATGTTTCTTACATCTGCGATTCTTCGGAGCTTTATAGGAATTCATATTTATTAAATTGGTAGTTAATTCGGGTTTTAATTTATCCCGAATATAGTTATTTAGAGAATGATGGAACGAGGATTTCAATCCCATCGCATCATTAATGCTCGCAGGAATAATAGTTCCATCATCTTCTTTTAATACAGAATTTTCTCGAATATTCTTCGCAAATTCCTTCGCAGCATCAACTGCTTCACCGCCAGTAATTTTATAGATGTAATTTAATACAAAAGCCGTTGCTTTTATTGCCAAACAAATCAATGTAACGATTGCTTTTAATACATTTGCGATTAGCGATATTAGCTTTTCATTAATGATGTATTCAATTGTGTCTATATGTGTATTGAATTCTTTGGTAGTCATAGCTTTATCAATTTATATTTTTTCTTTTTCTCTACATCCACAAAAGAAAAAATAATCAGAAATTAATAATGACCAAGAAAATAATGAAGCGCAAACCAACAGCTAAGCGCAAGTTTATTGACGGTAAAACTTTCATTCATCCAACATTGAGCTACAGACTATCGGACAAACGCCGTGAAATGATTGACTATGTTAACCACTGGGTTCGATTAGGACTAAGATTTGAAGAAATTGCTCCTCTAATCAACAAATCACCAAGTACCGTAGTGAATTACTATTATGGTTTTGCAAATCACTGTTTATCTTCATCCCAATTGGAAGCGTTGAAACTAATACCAGGCTCAACAGTTACTCGGACAAAGGTTATCAGTCGCATTGCGGATGCTGATGAAACACCAGATCGCGTTAATGTCCTAATGCCTGTGTACACCTACATAACGATTCACGAGTTTGAAGAGGATGAACTAACCAATACTCAACCAATTCCATTTGAAATCCTCAAAATCAAGTATATTCCTCGATCGCCGAATCATAATTTTGGTAAAAATGGCAACGATCGCGAATCCTGGGAATATGTCGATGTGATTGACAGTGAATTAACGATAACCAAACTCAAACCCTATGTGATTATGTACGCTTATGCGGCTTGTTCGATATAGATATCTTAAAAAATCTGTGCCATCAATTGATAAAGTTATTGATGGTTTCTTTGCTACTGCTGCACATGGAACAAATACCACGTATACCAGTAGTAACACTCGGAGGAATATTAAATCCTCCAAAGTTGTTATAAATTAGATTTATTAATCTTCAAAGCTATACAAATTTAGCGTTTCAATAAATTGATGGAGGTTTTCTAGATGTTCAATCAATTTGATTTTGTCAGCATCAGTATCAGCATGAAAGTTAATAAAAGCATTCCGCAGCATTTGCTTTTGGCTGTTTTGCAGTTCTGATTTATCTGCTTTTGCTACATCTAGAAAACGCGCCAATTGTTGATGGGTTCGTTTGAGGATGAAGTGAATATCACAATCTAAATCCGCGAGATTAAGCGATCGAGTCATATCAGCCATTGATAGATAGGGCTTCAAATGCTTGCTGGATGGATGCTTTATATGCTCTTTCAATCTTTGATATATGACTTCATCCGTTCTAAAAGAAACTTGTGGATTGTCTTTTGATCTGCGCGTACTATGAGAGACCTCATTATCTGTCTCTTCTGTATTCACCAAAGCGATAATCTCTTTGAAGCTCTTTGGTTCTTCGTTATCAACAGTTTCGCGTGTAGCCAGTTGCTTTTCTAAAGAATCGATAGTTTCCTGCTCTTTATCCAGCTTTGCCTGAGCTTCCGCTATTGCTTGATTATCTTCAGAGTTTTCTAACTTAGCCATTTTCTTCTGAGCAGCTTTAAATCGAGCCTTGGCATTTGTCAGGTCTTTCTGTAGTCTTGATTCGTTCATAACGCTCCTATGATTATTTTTTCTCTTAACCACAGGAGCTTTTTCGTTTAGAACTCAGGTACATCGAACTCGGTTTTAGCCGCAAGATATGGCGGTGTGCAAACAAGTTAAGTACAGTTATAAAACCCAATCCCAATGAACAAGCAAAATAGGTGTACTTAATAAACCTGAACACCGCTGTAATATTTGGTGATGGTTTCTGTTGAGTTACCACTAATTCTGGCTACTGTGGCAATATCTAGACCTTTTCTAATACAGCGCGTGATAAAACTGTGCCGTAGTGAATAGCATCGCAAATGCTTATCTAGTCTCCCATCAGCAATTAATCCTGTTGTTATAGTTTTCCAATAACGGCGACCAAAAGTTTTTTGATTCACAAAACCTCCCTTAACTGAAGGAAATATGAGATTCTTGGCATTTGGCTTGACTGAGCTACTCTCAAGCAAATTCTTCAATTGCATATTGACAGGAAACAAACGTATTTCGTAAGTCTTGGTATGTGGCAAGAGTATTCCGTTGCTGTAGGCTTTGTTAAATCTAATGTAAAGCTTATCTCCCTGGCGCTTGATATCATTCCAAGTCAAAGCATGACATTCTGATGGTCTACAGCCAACTATTGATAGAAAATCTACCATTGGGGCATAGAAGCTATGAGGGTAAATACTGCCCTTCTTCATATATTCGTCGCTGTAAAAAGCACCTACAATAGCTTTAACCTCCTCTGATTCGTAAGCTTCAATACTTCTTCGAGGCTTTTTTTGTAAGGGTATATTTTGGTATAAATTCTCTTCAATCTTGTTCGTCTTTACTGCCAAATTCACAGATGGATTCAGGCAATTAGAGAATATTGGACTTATTGAGCCTGGGCTATATCGAGTGAGTAAATGAGCAACGTACTCATTAGCCCTATTGGTTTCAAGCAATTGTTCTGGCGTTCTTCCTAAATAATGCTTCTCGTAAGTGCGCCAATGTTTCTTGATGGTCGTGGCTGCAACACGCTCCTTACTCACGCTGCGATAATTTTCCCAGATTTGCAGCAGGTTCGGTGTTTTCTCGACAACTTGCATAACCTGGGTTTGTTTTAGTTTGTACCTGGTTAATGTGAAGTCATAATTATTCGTGCTGATATCACCATCGATAATGGTCGCGGTCTTGATTGCCTCGCGCCAGTTTTCATCTGTAACTGTGCCTGCATAAAGCTTGTTACGTTTGCCCTTGGGATAGGTATATCTAATCCTTATTGCTCTGTTGTCTTTAATATCTATTGATACTTTGCCTATCTTAGCTTTGCGGTTCAATTCGTCGATATACATAACTGGGGGGTCAAGATTGGTTTTGGGTCCCAATTTGTGTCCCAATTTTTAACGACACTATTTTTGTATTACATTAAATACAGGTGTTTTTTGCTTATAGAGCCAACATTTCCAAATTTCTCAAACACTTTGCTTGCGTCAAATAACGGAAACCCGTATACTTAAATACGGAATAAATAACGGGGCGTAGCGCAGCTTGGTAGCGTACCACTTTGGGGTAGTGGGGGTCGTGGGTTCAAATCCCGCCGCTCCGATACATATACAGTAAGGGTTTCAGCGTTTTAGTCTATCAATATTTACTTGGCTATTCTTATCATGACACCGATTTGACACCCAAGTAAATACTTGACTTTAACTTTATGCTGCTGACATAACTGATAAATAACTCCACCTTCTTCCAGATTTGATACTCTTGACTGTACTTTGAGAAATATTAAATTGAGAACCAATTGTCTTCTGTGTCAATTTTCCATCAGATAACAACCGCTTGATCTGAATTACTTCAGCTTCAGTTAATTTGGCGAAACCGTTATTCTGACCTTTAGTATTTACTTTGGGTCTTAGTCCGTTGCTGTGTGCATGAGACATATTCTCTGACGCGCTTACCCATTCCAAGTTACAGGCGTTGGCATCAGTCTTACACCCATTGATATGATTGACATCGGACTTGCCATCAGGATTAGGTAGAAACGCCTCTGCAACTAATCTATGGACTAACTTACA
>JBCCDL010000030.1:0-17788 GCA_039030815.1 Cyanobacteria bacterium P01_A01_bin.83
CAGCAACTCGGAAGCCACTGCTAAATTAGTTACTTTGGTCACAGGTGTTGGTGGCGAAATTGATGCCAGAGTAGTGTTTTTTAATTCAGAAGTACTGATTGATTGAGTATTATGCTCTGATTGCAGAACAGTTCGAGCTAACTTCAGGGATTTCAGCATTTCTGCCGCGCAGGAAAAACGCCGATGAGGCATTTTTTGCAGCGATTTAGCGATCGCCGAACGTAAGATAAACGGTATTTGCTTAGGGATAGCAACTGGCTGATTGAGATGGGCAGCCAATAATTCCTTGGGCATACCCGAAAAAGGACGATCTCCTACTACTAGCTCGTATAAAATTATTCCCAGGGCGTACAGATCGCAACTATAAGAATATTGTCCGTAAAATTGTTCAGGAGCCATGTATGCGGGAGAACCCGTATCTCCCATCACACCATGGGGATTAATTTCTTGATTGAGTTTAGCAATCCCAAAATCGGAAATGTGTGCTGTCCAACTGCGATCGCAAATTTTAAGTAAAATGTTATCAGGCTTGATGTCTCGATGAATAATGCCTTTACTGTGAGCAAATTCAAGACCAGATAAAATATCAATAACTAGCTTCAAACTTTGGTCAAGAGTTAACCGAGGCGAATATTGCAGAAGATCTCGTAATGTTCCTCCTTCGCAATAATCCATAACAATGTAACGCTTATTTTGATAATGTTCTAAAGCTCTACAGTTAACAATGTTGAAGTGATTGAGTGTAAATAAAAAATTTAATTCTCTTAAGAAACTGCTCGTAGATAATTGTTGGGAGTTTAATTCTTTTAATGCCACCAAAGCACCACTGCTACGCTCGATGGCGACAAAAACCTTACCAAATTGTCCTCTCCCTACCAAGTTTAAAATTTTATAGTTAGATTTGTGTCTCACTAAGTATCTGGTTTACTGTTGTTAGATCAATTTAGACAATAGTATGAGATCAATAATTTCTTCTTGCCAGTCATCCATATTAAAAAACTCAAACGACATAGCAGTACTAAATGAATCGTGAGTTTGTTATTGCCTGTTGCCTATTACAAGATTTAACTTTTCACAACTAAAATAAGATTGCATAGTACATATGGCAGTACATCTTTTGGTTAGGACATTTACTACTACTACATGCGGAAGTACGCCTTTGTTACTTACGAACCAATATCTTGTATGTCAAACATCTAACTTTGTACGGCTATACAGTCTAACCAAAAAGATTACCCACAATTACTGGTTCGGAATCTGAATTTTTAACCTCTGAAACTTCGGCAGACTGCTTTTGGTAAATCTGTTGGCTGAGATCTCTAGTTTCTCGATATTTATCCAGATTTCCCTTATCAAAATAAAGCTGCGATGCGCGACGGAGATCGATAACTGCCTTTTGATCTACATTCATGTCCGCATAAAGTAAACCTCGATTATGATATGCCTGAGCATGATTGCTATCTAATTCCAAAGTTTTGCTGTAGTCATCTATTGCTCGATGTCTGTTGCCCAAACGTTGATAAGCAAGACCTCGTTCAAAATATGATTGGACAGAATTGATATCAGTTTTGATATTTTGGGTGAAAATATCGATGGCTTTCAGCTCTCTGACGAGCTTGCTGGTTTCTTGTTGTTTGCTATCAATAGAGACTACATCTTGTTCTAGCTTCTGGCTCAAACTATCTAATTTAGTAACTGAAGTCTGTAGCAGCTCTAGAGCTTGTTCTGTAGAGCTGCTGTAAGTTTTACTCTCTTGTTGTAACCTTGCTAATTCAGTTGTCGCCAAGTTTCTTACCTGTCCCAGTTCTTCTTCTAATTCAGCAAAGTTAGTTTTGCTTGCTTGATAATTCTGACTATATTCAGCTTTGAGGTCATTTACTTTAGCTTCGCTTCGTGCGATCAAACTAGCGATGTTTTGCTCTGCCTCCATCAAGCTCTTGAGACGTTGACGGTTAATTAGCGCCAGTCCAGCGGCAGTAGACAGGGGAATTGTTGCCCACAAGAATTGCTTCAAAAATGCACCAGCGATAGAACCACAAAGGGAAGCAACAATAGCAGCTATTTCGGCAATGTCTAACCAGTGAGACTGGTCTGTAGTTGATGAAACTTTCATGTTTGTTTAAATGAATAGGATTGATCGCTTAAAAAATAAAATTAAGTTGAGACACTCACTATTTAAACCGCATCCAGTTTGAGACCTGGAGTTTTTAAGTTAACTGTTCGTAAGTAGCAAGTAGCAAGTAGCAAGTAGCAAGTAAAAATCAGATCCTGCTGTTTGACTAGCTCGATCTACGATTCAGAAACTACTGTTTTCTGAGTAGACGGGGTTTAATCAGCCAATATTGCTTGATTTAGTTTTAATACTGGCTCAACCAAATCAAACTCTTCTGGAGTTAAAAACTCCATAACAATTTCAGGCAGGGCGAGATGAACCATCTTAGCAATATGCTGTTCCTTGAAAACTTTAATGATGATTTTTTGCCAAAGTAAAATATTTTCTCGTAAACGATCTAAATCATTGACCAGCATAGCTGCACTGGCACTCCGTAAGATTATTTTGATGTCTCTTTGGCACACTGCACTGACATCACCAGATTTAGTTTGAAAAATTCCTGGCTTAATTCGACGCATTGTATCTTGAAGCTGCTTGACAATTTCATCTTCACTATCGCGAATCTTACGATAAGCGCTCAGACGCAAATCAACCGTGGGGATAAAATCTTTAATAAACTTTAATTCTTGAGCCGTAGCATATCGACCTTCGGCATTTAAACTTAAACTTTCTAGCTGTTTTAACATTATTTATACTATTTATACTGCCTGAGTTTGACTTAAAAATTCACTAACCTGAGCTTGGGTGGTTTGAAGTTGGGTAATGATTGAACGAGTAATTAACTTTCCTTCCTCTACTAATACCTGACCAGATAAAGGATGCAGAATATCCTCCTGGGCGCGACGACCAATCAAATTCTCAATATCATCATCACTACTGATATACATTCCCGCAGGTAACTCGACCACTACCCCTTCGCCAATCACTTTCGCTTGACAAGCTAATCGAGAGTCCATCCGACAACTTGTAATTACCCCCAGAGTGCGCTGCTCTCTGCGAGTCATTGGTGAAACACTATCTTCACCTTCGGTGACGTGGACATGACAGGTAGCACAAATTCCTCTGCCTCCACATTCTTGAGCAACCTCTACCTGATTTTCCAGTAAGACAGATAGTAAGTTAGTATTAGTCGCGATCGCTGTATTGGTACCAAGAGGATCGAGCCGAACAGTTTTAGCCATAATAAGTTCTCCTTTAAATTCAAAATTTAGTTTTATTTAACATCACAAAGATGCTGCATAATTACACTATGGGGTACCCCCTGGTCTATCATGGCTGTTGCTGGTTTTAGCCTTTTCGCTAATCCTAAAATAAATAAATTAGAACTCGCTCCTAACGATTCACAGGCAGTCTGAATACAGCTTAAATTAGTTCCTGATAGCTCCGAGAACAAAGCACTTAATAAACCAGCTTCGATATAACAGCTTGGCTGTGGTGAAGATTCAGCTTTACTAGCAAAGGCAGACTGCTGAATCTCAACTACCAAAAATCCTTGTTGATAGTAGTCAAAATTGGGTTCAATCGTCCCCCAGCCATGAGCTTTCCAGCATTGCTTAAGACATTGAATCAATTCAATCATTTCCATCTCGGCAACTGATTTTTGATAGAACTGCTCTACTTCTTCACTAAACCGTCGCCAAAAGTTTTTCCCCCATTTACTACCGCAGTTATATAGAACAGTTCCTGCTGCGGAGCCAACTTCTGAAGTTAAACCACTGTAAAGACCTTTTAATAAAGCATCTGGGAGAGCTAGCAAACGCTTCCCTTGGCGATTTTCAATTAAACCAGATTCAAAATCTCCTTGTACATAAGCATCTGGGGCAAAGTAGTTACCAGTCAAGTTAGACTCAGAAATTAAGGAGGCAATATCGATCATGAGCAGTATTTCTTGATTAAATCTAGGGTGATAAAGTTATAGCTGATGCCCCATAGAGCTTGTTGATAAATGTTAGGCAATTAAGCGTCTGGGTTTTAACTGAGTAAAGCACCTTGAGCTTGCTCAAGATATGGCTGTATCAGTGAAAATTGCTCCGAACTTAAAATTTTTTTTAACCGTTTCTGCAACACAGCAAATAAACTTTGTTCAATATCTTTTAGTTGATGAGCTGCAATTTGTTCGGGAAGCCATTCAAGAACTCGATGTTCAAGATACTTCGGATTATCAAACAGCATCGACATCCCACAATAGCGCATGGTAATCAGCCAATGTTTTAAGGCACGCTTAATTTTTGCTTCTGGTTCATCAGGATAACTGGTTGAAAGTTGACTCGCTACATACTGAAAAAGATCTGCTTCTTTTGAGCTAATAATTTCATAGAGTTGCAATCTTTTTTCTAAAGCAAAAATTTGACTTTTAAAGTTGTCTAGCTCCTTCTGCTCCAAATATTCAGCTTCAGCTTGATAAAGCAAAGAGTCTAATTCAGTAATCATAAGTCTTGTTAAAATAGTTGTGACAGATTATTTAATGTAAATTCTTCTACCTCAGCAATAATTTCTGCGGTATCTTCAATGATCTCGTCAACTTTAGATTCAGAAGCCATAGCTGGAGAACCCAACCAATTAAAACACTTCCAAAATTTTGCGGTAGGATATATAAAATTACAAACAAAAGTTTCCTTGGTAATAACTTTCTGCTCCAGGTTATCCGAGAAGATTACCTGACCCGACCAGTTATTCAGACCAAAAAAATCTTGAGTTGTTATACATTGCCAAGACTCCAATAAACTTTGGGCTTTAATTACCTGCAAACTATCTGATACAGATAATTTTGGAGATAAATTTTCCCAATTACATTGGTTGATAAAATCTTTAACTGTTAAGCATTGCCAGGCAACATCTATACTCACTTCAGATATTCCCCGTTATGAAGTTTTTTCTCAATATCACGTGCCGTTGCTCCTTCGTTGTGCCAAAAAGATGCCGCATCAATACGATCTTTTTTGCCGAGTAAAAATTTACAGTATGTTTCCCCCATGGCATAACATTGAATTTCAATACAATCAAGCTCTTTTTTGATCAAACTACTAAAGAAACCTGCAAATAATCCAGCATAAATATGACATACTGGCTTGCCTACATCTCCCAAAGTGCGAGCCACGGCAGAGTCAAAAATATTGATAAACATAAAGCCATTTTTTTGATCGCTCATGTCTAGTTCCCAGTTACCCCAGCCTTGGGAAATAAAAGGCCACCACCAGGCTTCAAGAACATACATTAAATTTAGTGTCTTCAGGTCATCATAGCCATATTCTTTGAGAAACCAACTTTGAAAGAACTTGGCATCTTCTTGTCCCCAAGCTTGACCAATGTTGTACATCACCACCCCCGAGGCATCACCAACTTCTTCTTCTAAACCTGCAATTAAACCAACAATAAAGTTTTCGCTAACTAAGATATTGCGTGATTCATTCCAATCGGAAATAGTGCCTGTGTCAGTCTTAAATGAAAAAAAATCTTTGAGACTATAATGATTATGCCTTTGAGGGTATTTTAGCTTTAAGCTATGATGTTTTTTTTCGTTTAAATTACCTGATTTATTAACTGATTTTACTTGAGCTGTAGTCATTTATTATGTGAGCAAATAGCTATCGAATAATATATTTCTGATTTTAATATTATTCGATAACTATAATACCCGTATTAATCTCTATTTTTATTTCGAAGTATGATTCGTTTTTTACGTAAATATGCTTAATTTTTAAATAAAAAATGTTTATATTTGAAAGTTAATAATTGAACTGTTGATTATGGCATAATTTTCTGAAAAGTTATGTGATCTAATATTTTTCTCTTAATTACATTGATAAACATATTGTGCTTTAAAGATTCTTCAAGCAGGTATTAATACGTAAAATACTAAAGATACGCTATTATGCAGATATACTGATTTTGAATGGTAGCTCAAATTATATTAATCTCAGCTCATATTTTAAATTGGATTAATTTTACCTCTATCATTAATAATTTACTTGATGCTTATTTCTAATATGAAATATCCAAAATAATAAAAAATATAAGCTTTTATTTTTTAGTTAAATTGTTACTAGATGTAGAATGATCTTTGAGAGACTTTGACTTATTGAGCAAACATTTAACGTTTCTATGTATAAGTTACTTTCATGAATAAATTTGAACATTCCTTGATTATAAAAAATAGTAAGATAAATCATAAGTCTGTCAATTAAGCAGTATTGCCAATCTAGATTTAAAACTACATCAATAATGCCAAAACTAAGTTTAGGAGCGCGTTTATTTATTTCCCATCTATTAGTAATGATGGTGGGCTTAGGTAGCTTTATCATTATTGCCAAATTTTCTTCCCCCAGAATGTTTGTTTTGCGTTTAGAACAGTTAGAAAAAAGAGGGATTTTTACAGTCCGTTCAGCCAGAACCTATTTAGTAGAAGGATTTCAGAATGCCTGGAATCGGAGTGCAATTCTTTCGGTCGCTGTGGGGGCAAGTGTTGCAGGAGGAGTTAGCTACCTCTCCTCAAAACGGATTACCCAACCTGTGAAGCAAATGAAACAAATTACTCAAAAATTCGCAGCGGGAGACTTGGCAGAAAGAGTTCCTGAAAGTGATATCGCCGAATTAAACCAACTAAGCGTTAGTTTTAATTCCATGGCAAGCAGTATTGGCGATGTTGAGCAAAGACGAAGAGAATTAATTAGCGATTTAACCCACGAATTACGGACTCCTTTGACAGTTATGCGTGGTTATTTAGAAGAATTAGCAGAAGGCAGAATCGAGGGAACTCCTGAACTATATATCCGCTTAATTCGGGAAACTAGACGATTAGAACGCTTAATTCACGATTTACAAGAACTTTCCAAAGCAGAAGCAGGTTATTTATCAATTAATTCTCAATCAATTATTCTCTACCCTTTACTTAATTCTTTAGTAGAGCGTTTTGCCGATCAATTATTAGAAGAAGGACCCACTTTAGAATTAGTATATCCCCCAGAACTTCCTCCTGTCTTAGCCGATCGCGATCGCACGGAACAAATATTAGTCAATTTGATCGGTAATGCAGTTCGCTACACCGAATCAGGAACAATTACAGTGACCGCAGCCAAAGCAAATCAACAAATTTGGATCTCCGTGACTGATACAGGAGTGGGTATTGCCCAAGAAGATTTACCCTTTGTGTTTGAAAGATTCTGGCGTGCCGATCCTTCCCGTGCTAGTCATTCAGGGGGGACTGGTATTGGTTTGGCGATCGCTCGTCGTTTAGTCGAGTTACAAGGTGGACGAATTGAGGTATCAAGCAAGTTAGGAGAGGGAACTAGATTCCGTTTTTGTCTTCCTGTGGCTTGATCTTGGTGTTATTGTATTATCTTTTAAAAGATTTTATTCAAACATGGCAAAATTAAAATTACAAAATTTACAAAAGAAATATCGTTCTGACGTAATTCCTGTCAAAGATATATCTTTGGAAGTTGATGATGGAGAATTCTTGACTTTGTTAGGACCTTCAGGATGTGGAAAATCAACTTTACTCAGGTTGATTGCTGGATTAGAGCCGCCTACAAGAGGAGAAGTCATGATCGCGGGAGAGAATGTCAATCGATCTGCACCAGGCGATCGCAATATGGCAATGGTATTTCAAAGCTATGCCCTCTATCCTCATATGACTGCCGCTGAAAATATTGCCACTGCTCTAAAATTGAGAAAAATGCCCGATGCTGAAATAAAGCGTCGAGTAAATGAAGCGGCTCAAAAACTAGAGTTAACTAACCTGCTCAACCGCAAACCTGGTCAAATGTCTGGGGGTCAAAGACAGAGGGTCGCCCTCGCTAGAGCTTTAGTCCGCGACCCCGAGGTATTTTTGTTAGATGAGCCATTGAGTAATCTGGATGCATTACTGAGAGAACAAGTTAGAGCGCAGCTAAAACAGCTATTTAAAGACCAGAATAAGCCAGTGGTTTACGTTACCCACGATCAAACTGAAGCCATGACCCTTTCGACCAAGGTAGCTGTATTAAATCAAGGTTTAATTCAGCAATTAGATCCTCCGAGTCGAATATATTCCCATCCTGCCAACGAATTTGTGGCTAGCTTTGTGGGCAGTCCCCAAATGAACCTCATAACCTTAAAATGTGAGAAAAATCAGGCATTACTAGGTAAACATCAGCTACCACTTCCAGATCTTAGAGAAACACCAGCGCAAATTATCTTTGGCATTAGACCTGAAGATGTTTCCCTTGCCTCTCCCGAATCTAAAACAGCTATTGTAGGTCAAGCGTATTTAGTTGAACAATTAGGCAAAGATAACCTAGTAAGCCTCAGAATCAAAGATTCAGAAATAACTATACGAGCCTTATTAGAGAGCGACACTGACTGGCAGGATAAGACAATTCCTTTAGATCTTCAACCTAACAAAATTCACTGGTTCGATATTAAAACAGGTCAGCGGATTAATTAAAAATTATAAGTTTTACAATTTACTTTATAGCAGTAAGTCTTTTGGTTAGGACATTTGCTACTACATGCGGGACAGGAGCTATCGCTCCAAGTCGCGTCTAAGCGACGCTTGCTTGCTCTACAAGCTGTGCCCTTTGTTACTTACGAGCCAATATTTTGTAAGTCCTAATTTAACTTTGTACGGCTATAGTTCAAGATGGCTATGGATTGAGTTGGGGATGACACAACCCACATAAATCATTAACTAGCTACCTTTTCTGTCTCTGGCTTGGAAGCTATATAGTTGGCTAGTTGAGTATTAATCTGTTCACGAACAATAAAGCGATACTCTGTAAAATGTTCTAGAAAAGCACACAGAGTCAGATAGGTTTCTAGCTGACGGGGTTTTTTCAACAAAACTTGGATCAAATTGCGCCAGAAGAGCAAGCGGGTTTTAGCTAGGACACCTTGCTTCCATAAAAGCAATACCAAGGCACGGATGGTTTTCAAACTGGGTCTTTGGGACTTAACATTTTTAGAATCCCCCAGCTTCATGTAGTAGCGAAAAATTCGCTCAAGATATACTACTGGATCATATAGTTGCCAAAAAGCGTTGACATACTCCCTCGCAATGTCCTCAATGTTTCTGGTGGGGACAAAATTCATCAAAGTTGTTTGATTGATATTCGCCGAAGAATTGAGCAGTCTTCCCTCTTTAGCTAACCTATCCCATAAAGCAGTATTGGGTAATGCCTGAAGCATACTAAACATCGCCAAAGGAATACTAGTTTGCTCAACAAACTGCACAATGCGATCGCCTGCATGGGGTTTTTCACCATCAAAGCCAATAATAAAACCTGCCATAACCTGCAATCCTGCACGAGTAATCTTATCAATGGATTCAGTCAGCGGATCGCGGGTATTCTGAAATTTGCTAGTTAAAGCTAAACTATCCTGGTCAGGAGTTTCAATACCGAGAAAAACTTTTTTGAAGTTGCACTGCACCATCAAGTGCATCAACTCATCATCTTGTGCCAAATCTACTGATGCTTCGGTGGTTATGCCGAAAGGATAACCTTTTTCTGCCACCCATACTTTTAGTTCTTTGAGCAATAGTTTTACGTTGCGTTTATTGCCAATAAAATTATCGTCCACCATAAATACCGCACCGCGCCAACCCAAATCATAGATACACTCTAGTTCAGCTAATAACTGTTGAGGAGTCTTGGTGCGTGGCTTGCGCCCATAAAGTACAATGATGTCACAAAATTCACATTGAAATGGACAACCACGAGAAAATTGTACTGCCATAGTGTCGTAGGCACTCAATTCCAGCAGATCGTAGCGAGGAATTGGAGTTTGAGTTACCGCTGGCTTTTCTGTTGCCCGAAAAACTCCCTGGCGATCGCCACGCTCAATCGCAGCAATGAACATTGGTAGGGTAATTTCTCCTTCATCTAAAATCAGAAAGTCTGCCGCTTCTACCTCTTGAGGAGAAGTGGTGGCATATGGACCACCCACAGCAACTAATTTCCCCCTATTTTTAGCCTCTGCAATTTGAGTCAATAGATCGTTCTTCTGCACAATCATGCCAGAAATAATCACTAACTCCGCCCAATCCCAGTCTGCTGAGGTGATTTCTTGAATATTATGATCAACCAGCCTATATTCCCATTCTTGTGGCAGGATAGCTGCTACCGTAATTAGACCGAGAGGGGGCATAAGAGCTTTACAGTCCACTAATGCCAAAGTTTTCTCAAATGACCAGAAACTTTTAGGAAACAAGGGGTATAACAATAAAACCCGCATAATATCGTGCCTCAGATTAAAAATTCAAAGTTATATAAGCTTATCTTGTCTTCTGCTAGGACATCGTTAAAGGTTTATGTAATTCTGGTATCAGAATATTACTTAACGACTGAGTCATAGGAGACAACTTCTATAGATACCAAGTACCTAGATTTTTTGCCCAAGAAATTGTTTACTCTTTATTTCTTTTATGAAGTTTTGGGTCATGAGATTTTAAATTACGTCCGCTAGAAATATAGATTTAGATATTTAATTTAGTTTCTTGGTTTAGCTTCTGAACTTGGTAGTTGAGCTAACTGAGTCTATATTATATGTTTTGTTTTGTCTACCTTTTCTTTTCTGGCTGCAAAATATTTTAGACAATAAATCTTTATTTGTATTATTTCTGAAATTTAATTCGGTATTATCACTGAGAGAAATAAAGAGAACTATTTGTTTAAATGACTATAAATTTGCTCGACTCTAATTTCTAACAAAAAAATATTAATTTTAAGATAAGATTGTGTAAATTAGTTTTTTATACATTAGGGATCAAGTAACATCAATCCTAAGCAATATGATATGGTATTTTATTTTGTGATAATAAGCCAAAAAAAGCTAAGTTTTTTACTAGCAAAAAATATCAGGAGCTTTTACGGAATAAATTTTTAGATAGAACTAAAATACAGTTTTATTACTGACTATTCAGGCTCATTATTGTATATTTATTAGCCCCAAATAAAATCATCTTTAAAATTTTTATTTGTTTTCGTTAAGGTTTCAAAACCCAATTGTAACTAATAATTATGGGTAAATTTATTTAGATTAAAACCTCATAAATGAATTAACGGCTCCAATAAAGCCAGTTAAAAAATTTAAACATCAAAAATATGCTATCTTCACTTGCATCTTCCACTTCAAACTTTGTCCTCTGTTGCTATGTAAATGCCACTGCCCAAGTGGAGATTGTACGTATCACCAATGTTGCCCACTGGTATTTTGAAAGAGTTGTATTTCCTGGAAAACGCTTGCTTTTTAAAGCTCCAATTACTGCAAAATTAGAGATTCACACTGGAATGAGTATCAGTTCAATTAAATCCGAAACGATTGACTGTCAGACACTACAGTTGCCCACATTTTAAATATCTATTCAACTAAAGTTAATCATTAAAAGCAAATTGCCTAATTGTATATGTTTTTTCATACAATTAGGCAGTTCTTTTGTGTTCGTTTAGTTATATGAAATACAAAAAAGAATGCATCACATTATTCGTAGGGGCGCATCGTGAAGCAGTACGGTGCGCGGGCATTCGCCCGCCAGTCGTCGAAGACGACGATCTGCCCTTCGGGGCTGCACGGTTTCCGTCGAGAGTAACTGCTGTAGGCGAAGCCTTCTCGAAGAGTACCCTGTAAGGGCGCATCGCCCTTACAGGGTTTTTATTTGTAGCAGACATTTAAGTAATTCATATTAGTTATTTCTGGCAATTTAAATATTATCTATTCATAAACAGTTGCCCCGACCAAAACATCAGGCCACATACTATCTGCTAGTTCAATATTGCCTTCGATATCTTGTACCCATTGCTGCTGTACCTCTGGACTATAGTTGAGATAGAGCTTATCATCAACAATCTTCCAAGATTCAGGGTCAGTCGAAACTACATTCCCTTCACTTAATGCTTTTGCACAATAGCCTCCATATTGAGGTGCATATGCTTCTGGATCAGATTCAAACAATTCAAGATTCTCTGCGCTAGAAAAACGCCAGGTAGCTCCCTGCCATTCAGTTTCGTACTCACTAGTTCCCGCTACAGCTTCTCCTTCTGTGAAATAAGCTACTGGATCAGTCCCTCTAATAGCCAAATCACTCGCTGACTCTATGTAAACTAATGGTGCTGATTCTGCCTTCTTCGCAGCACAGGGATTTGCTCCAGCACAGGGATTTGCTCCAGCACAGGGGTTAGCATTAACAATACTAAAGTTACTAGGAACTCCTGCTAATCCAATTGCAATCATCGATACAGCAGTAATCGTTGCTAAATATTTGAGCTTCATGAGTTTTATTGTTCTTCTAATAAATTGCTAAAAAATACAATAGTGATTTTACAAGTCCTAGTTGGCATCAAAAGTAATTATTATTCAAATAATTATAATGAATAAATATCATGATGATCGATAGGATTGTTGCTTACTTTGTTCCTGACCTAAGCTAATTGCTCAAGCTTAAAACTAAATTAGAAAATGCTGAAAATTGCTCGTTTTGACTGATAAATTAAGCTATACTTTCAAATCTATGATGAAATAGAAATCCGTTTCCCAGTGTCAACCCAGCAAGATACACTGATGTGATCAATAATTTTCGACAAACTACTGTATCTTAAAACCAAATAATATTTTGGGTATTTGGTATTTTATTTATGGATCACTCAATTCTGAATCCGCCACAGGTCTTAGAGCAACTACATTGGCGCTATGCTACTAAAAAATTTGATTCAAACAAAAAGATATCAGAAGCAAGTTGGCAAACTCTTGAACAAAGTTTGGTGTTGTCTCCCTCATCTTTTGGGCTTCAGCCATGGCAATTTTTTGTAATTCGTAATCCTCAAATAAGACAAAAGCTTCTGGAATACTCTTGGGGTCAAACTCCTGTTGTCAATGCCTCTCATTTAGTTGTTTTTGCCACTAAAAACGATATTAATGAGCAAGATGTTGAGCGACATATCCAAAGGATGGCTCAAGTCCAGCAGATCTCTCCCGAAAAATTGTCTGGATTTGCCAATGTAGTAAAAGGCTTTATTAAAGAACCACCCTACCCCCTGAATCTTAATGAATGGGCAGGAAAACAAGCATATATCGCTTTAGGATTTTTTATGACTTGTGCTGCCATGTTGGGAATTGACACCTTGCCCATGGAGGGCTTTGTTCCTAACAAATATGATGAGGTTCTAGACCTTAAAAGCAAAGGATATAGTTCGGTTGTGCTTTGTGCTGCGGGATATCGTGCAGATGACGATAAATATGCCGCTAACCCTAAAGTTCGCTTTCCTATTGCTGAAATTATTCAGTACGTTGACTGACCTAGCTGTCTAAGGTGGTTTAGGCAGCTAGATTACTAGCTGCCTCATTTACTTAGTATAAAGATATCTTATTGATATAAGTTGACTATACTTAATATATATAGACAAAGCACAACAAAACTTAAATTGAGCTAGTCAGTGTACATGCTGGCAAGCCCTTTGTTTGGGATGCAAGCCTCCAAAGCTGCGCTGATAAGCTCAAAACGTCCTGGCACAATGCAATTATTTCGTTAAACATTCATGCAATCAACACCAAATTTAGACCAATTTATCCCTGAACCTTTTGCTAAATTTGCCTATCAAAGTTTTCAGTCAAGCAAAAAAGCATTTGGCTTTGTTCATAAAGTTGTAAGCGATCGCCTTACAAATACTGTTGTTCCTGAACAAGCAACCAAAAGCCAACCTCTTACTCCTGAATTACTAGAAAAACTTCAGTTAGAATCAAAGGTACTGGAAGATAAAGACTGGTTAGACGCCCAACAAGGAGTTTATCCGAGTAGTCTCTTGTTTGATAATCCTTGGAGTGATTTTTTTCGTTATTATCCAGAAGTATGGCTAGATATGTTCAAAATCTGGCAGCGTCTAGAAAAAAGAGAATTCCAAAGCTTTGATGCAGCGATCGACAAAGTTGGTTATCCTGATTATTATCTACAAAATTTCCATTATCAAACCGACGGTTATTTAAGTGACCAATCGGCAAATCTCTACGATTTACAAGTAGAAATTTTGTTTAATGGTGCGGCAGATGCGATGCGCCGCCGAATTTTGGCACCATTGAAACAAGGCGCAAAAGCTTTTAATGATATTCCACCACAAAAAATACGAGTTTTAGATGTAGCCTGTGGCACAGGAAGAACCCTTCGCATGATTCGTGGAACATTGCCTAAAGCATCCTTGTTTGGAGTAGATCTATCTCCTGCCTATTTACGTAAAGCTAATCAACTGCTTTCGGAGATTTCAGGTGAATTGCCTCAATTACTTCAGGCAAATGCTGAGGAATTACCCTACCTCGATAATTATTTTCACTGTCTTAGTTCAGTATTTTTGTTTCATGAGTTGCCTGGTGTTGCTAGACAAAACGTAATCAACGAAGCATTTCGAGTATTACAGCCAGGTGGTGTATTGGTTATCTGTGATTCGATGCAAATAAGTGATTCTCCTGATTTCCAGGTGATGATGAGCAATTTTCCCGCAATCTTTCACGAACCATATTATCGACACTATACAACTGACAATCTAGAGGCTCGTTTAGAATCGGCTGGATTTATCGAAATAAACGTAGAAAACTACTTTGTTAGTAAATACTGGACTGCATATAAGCCTAAAGCTTAAAATTAGTTGCTTCATAAGCTGATGTGCATTTAAACTGCATTTTATTAAATTAGAAAATAAAGCAGACAATCTTCTCCTTATCTCCCCATCTCTCCATCAATCCCAACAAGCAACTCGCGCGTACATGCGGCACAAAGGCTATCGCCTTAAGTCGCGACATGCGGAACCCACTTTCGCCGTCTTACGTGGTTGGACATGCTCGGGAGACCCGAGCGTCCCCCACGCGCTTTGTAGCGACGCTTGCAAGCTTTGCGCCGCACGTGCCTTTGTCTTGCGCCTGACGGCGACGCTCGTCAAATTAAATGCTTGACAGCTATTTACCTGGGATTCTTCAAGTACTAAGTAATTAACCGTAGTGGCACTGATGTTATTCGTTGCTGTCACTGCGGTTAATTATTTATGGTAAAAATAATTTACAATAAGAGAAAAGTATAATCTCTTTAAACAGTGAATGATCGCTTTGACAAATTACTTCAACTCAACTTACCTGGCATAGGTTGCTGGAGTACTACTATCCTGACTATTTTCATATTGACTAGTGTCGGTCTGGGCTGGTTTGTTAATGGCTTAATCATCTTTATAGGATTGCTTTTGATCTCACCAATCATAGCTTTCTGGGGTTTTCAATGGTGGTTGAAACGAAAACTGCTTCTAGCTCAATGCCCTGTATGTAGTTACGAATTTACAGGATTTAAAAACACACAATTCAACTGTCCCAACTGCGGCGAATCTTTAAAAGTTGAAGCTGGAAGTTTTAGTAGAATGACTCCTCCTGGAACTATTGATGTTGATGCAGTGGAAGTATCAGTGCAGACAATTGAAGAAAGTAATTGATTATGGCAACTAGTTATCCGTAGAGATACTAAGTGTAAAGTTATGTTGGCTACTGGTGCGATCTCCAATATATATTTGATAGTAACCAGCTTCCCAAACACCTGAAATTTCTGGCTTTAATCCTGAAACTTCATCTCCTAGAACGCAAAAACTATCATCTGAATTGGGTCCTATTACTAGTAAAGTAGGTTGACCGCCATCCGCCTGGACGGTAAATCGCATATAATCAACTTTTTCCTTTAAATTAATTTCGTAACTAGGGCTATTGGAAACGAACCCACAACCCTGACTGTCAATTGTTCCTCCCGACTGACCTGTAATAGTTCTATTAGCTTGTTTGTCACCTATTCCACCAGGATTAGCATCTGCTATTCCACTACTTAAATTAAGTAACAAAGTTAAAACTAGAAAAGCTATAAACAGTACTTTATTGTTGTTAAATCTTAAAAGACCAACAGCTTGTTTAGCTATAAATGTAGACATTACCATGAAAGTTACTAGCTGATAAAATTTAAAATCAACAAAACAATGACTAAAATATATAGATTTTTGAAAATGAATATATTTTCAATCATATTAAATCTGCTCGGGTCTATGTTCAATATTGTTACACTTTGTCAATAGTCATAGTAGATTTACTGGGCGTTAAATACTTAATAATCAAAAAACGTTTCGTATATTTACTGAAATAAAGTCCGACCTTAAATTTACTAACCCTTATTGATAAATCAATGTTTTTCCCTCGCCAATATTTTGTAAATTGTCGATTTTGGGATGTATTGATCATCGGGAATATCAGGTTATAATTTAAAATATCAGATAATCAGATTATATAAATGTTCTTTGTCTAAAAAAATGCTTTCGTAAGCTAAAAAATCTTTTATAGATATTTAATTGACATTGTAAGGGTTTATACGAATTCCAAAATTTTTTTGCTCTTCTTATTAATATTTTTATATCGTATGAGCCTAACTTTATCAAAACTTTAAGGTATTTCCCTGTCGAATCGACTATAAATTTTTTATAACAGTAAATACTAAGACATTAATTTTAATCATAGTTAAATCACTTTAAGTAAAATATTATGACCAACGCGCAGAGAAATAACCATTCTTATCCTAATCAACGCTCCGAACTTGATGTAAATGTACAAGAATATTTTCTCAAGCTCAAACGTCGTTGGTTGCCAGCATTATCAGTTTTTGTAGTTACTGTTGGTACTACTTTTTTTCTCACAAGCTTTTTGGATAAAACCTACAGATCGGAAGGCAAAATCTTATTTAGAAAAAACACACCTAATGCTCTGCTGGATTTAGGTGATGGTGCTAATGAGTTTGATTCATTATTAAATAATCAAACGCCACTGAGTACCGAAAGATTGAGGATGATCTCAGAGCCTGTTCTGCAACAAACTATCGATCAGTTAAAGCTAGAAAACGCCGATGGAGAGCCGCTTAAAGTTAAAGAGCTTAAGCAAAAACTATCTATAGAAATAGTTGGTGGAACAGACGTTATTTCGGTGGAGTATAAAGACCCCGATCCAATAATCTCGTCTAAGGTCGTGAACACCTTAATGGATGTGTATGTTGAAGAACATGTGCGTAGTCAAAAGCAAGCAACTGCCAGTGCAGATAGTTTTATTACTGGTACAATTCCCAAAATTGAAAGTAAGCTACAAAATTTAGAGTCTCGATTACAAGGCTTTTATGAGAAAAATCAGGTTGTAGACTTACAAGAAGAAAAAAGGATTTTAGTTGCGGAGATTGGCACTCTTAATCGTCAGATATCGACCGTAGGAGCCCAATTACAGGGAAAGAAGGCTCAAACTGGTAGTTTGCAAAATCAGTTAGGATTGAATTTAAGACAGGCGATCGCCGCTAATCAACTTGGTAATACGCCTCAGGTACAAAGTATCCTCGAACAGCTTGGTAGTACTGAGACAGAGTTATCTAAAGAGCGCCAGCGGTTTAATGACAACCATCCGATGGTAGCCAGTCTCAATGAAAAAAAACAAACACTAAATTCGCAGTTGAAGCAGCTGATCAGTCAATATGTGGGAGCTAGAGTTTCTGAAGGATTGTTGCAAGGAGGAGGTGTTAAAGACAATCAGCTAGAAAAATTTATCAATCTTAAAATAGAAGAACTTAGTTTGCAGACAGAGTTATCTTCTCTATATCAGTACCAGCAAGTCTATTTAGACCGAGCTAAGCAAATCCCAAGACTAGAAAAACAAGAACAAACG
>JBCCDL010000031.1:0-17301 GCA_039030815.1 Cyanobacteria bacterium P01_A01_bin.83
GTAATTCGGGCTCAAACTAGCCTGGACTCGGTTTTGGCAACGGAATCCAAGGTGACAAATCCCTTAGAAACAGCCTTAGCAGACACCCCAGAGTTAACTCAACTGTTTTCTTCTACCTACTCTGGACAAACAGTAATCAATCTTTTGTTTGATACAGATATCAAGATTGAAGATGCCACCGCTGAAATTGAACCCCGACTGAATCAATTATCTCTTGGGGCTGATACAGATTTAGAAATAATTCCTTTCAATCTCAATGAAACTAGCGCTATTAGCTATGTCATTATCGATGATGAACGCAGTTTAACGCAACTAAGCCGCCTAAGCGAGACCGAAATCATTCCTGCGGTGGAGCAATTACCAGGAGTACAACGAGTTGATGTTTTAGGTAATCCTAATAATAGAGGTGGCTCCGATATTTTAGCCTCCAATAGCTTAATTCATTTTAATGGCAAGCAAGCGATCGCCTTTCAGGTCGTTAAGCAGAGTAGTGCTAATACCTTAGAAGTTGTCAGAGAAGTAGAACAGCAGGTTGCACAATTAAAACGGCAGTTACCTGATGTGGAATTGATTTTAGCCCAAACCCCCGCAGGTTATATTCGCGACAGCACCAAAGCCACCATTGAAACTTTATTGGGCGGATTAACCTTAGCCATCTTAGTTATTTATCCTTTCCTGGGTAGCCTCAAAGCAACCTTAATTACGGCGATCGCAATTCCTGTATCTTTATTAGGTACCTGCATTATTATGGCAGTGGCTGGATTTAACTTTGAAACTCTGACGCTGCTAGCTATAGCCTTAGCAATTGGCATCATTGTTGACGATGCGATCGTTGAGGTAGAAAATATTATGCGCCACTTAGAGGCAGGATCAAGCTCCCGAGAAGCTGCTTTGTCTGCTAGTCGTGAGATTGGTTTAACCGCATCTATTTCCACTTTAACTATCGTTGCTGTGTTCTTGCCCATTGGTTTGATGGGAGGAACCCTAGGACAGTTTTTTCGACCCTTTGGCTTAACTATTTCCGCCGCTGTCCTGACATCCTTATTAGCAGCGCGTACTTTAGTTCCTGTCTTAGCCTCATTCTGGCTCACTCGCAAAGATACCAAGTTATCAGTTGAGCAAACGGGGGTTGTGGTCAATGGTTATCTTAATCTGTTGCAATGGTCGCTCACTCATCGCCGACAGGTAATCGGCATTGCGATCGCTAGCTTTATTGCAGGAATTGCCTTAATTCCGCTGATTCCCCAAGGTTTTGTGCCGCAATTAGATCGAGGGGAATTTAAAATTGTTTATACTACTCCCTTGCCCAAATTAGCAGGTTTATCACCAACAGCGCCTACTAACGAAGCACCTCAAAGTTCGGCAGAAACTAGCTTTAGCTGGCTCAAAAATTTAGCGCGATCGCCTGAGCAGGTCTTGATACGTCGAACTTTGACGGTGGGAAGACAAATTGAAGCAAGCGTAATTAATCATCCCGATGTAGAATCTGTCTACACCATTGCAGGAGTTAGAGGAGAACCAAATAAAGGTCAGCTATATATCAAATTAAAGTCCAAGCGTAATTTAACTACGAGTAAAGTGCAGGATGCGGTGCGGCGCGACCTACCGCAAATACCGCAGGTAATTATTAGCGTGGAAGATATCCCTTTTGTCGAAACAGGTGAAGACCCCTCCTTTAAAGTTTCACTAGCAGGAGAAAATCTTGAGCAGTTAAGGAATAGTGCGATCGCTTTTCAAGCAGAAATTCAACAGCTAGCTGGGTTTAATGATGTTCGGATTGATGGTGTTGATCAGCCATTAAACAAATTGATTCATCTTGATCGTCAAAGAGTAGCCTACATCAATGCCAATCTCACCTCGGATCAGGGTATCGGTGATGCTTCGGCAAAAGCAAAGGAGATCGCTCAAAAAATTCTACCAACCGAAATTACTTTTGATTTAGAAGGAGATTCTGCCAGATCCAAGAAGATTCTTGGAGAATTCGCTATTACTCTAACTCTGGCAGTAATTTGCATGTTAGTAGTTCTTTATTTACCTTTCCGCCGCTGGTTAGAGCCACTAGTAATTGGTTTATCCTTGCCACTATCAATTGTGGGCGCGATGCTAGCTCTGTTGATCACTCAAAGCGACTTTGGCATGATTTCTCTGATTGGTTTGATTTTCTTGCTTGGTCTACTGGATAAAAATGCGATTTTGCTGCTCGACTATGCTAACCAACTCCGCAATTCAGGTATGAATCGCACAGAAGCCATCTTGAATACGGGATTAGTACGGTTGCGCCCAATTATTATGACAACTTTCTCAACTATTTTAGGCATGCTACCTATCGCGTTTGGTTGGGGTGCTGGGGCAGAATTACGTCAACCAATGGCAGTGGGTATTATTGGTGGTTTGATTACATCTTCTTTACTCAGTTTGATCGTCGTTCCTATAATATACACCTTGCTAGAAGATTACCAGCACCATAATTTTCGGCAATCAAGAAGATAATGTACGCTGTGTGTGAATTAGCTTCGTTCAAATGATAGAACACTTAAATCACATGTAAACAGGATTTAGTATTAAATATATTCCGAATGCTCCTATTCGGGGCGGTATGGGGCTTCTTTTAATAGATGACTAATTAAAATTTTGAGGAAAAACAAAGGTAGAAACCATTCCAGACCAACTGTAGGTGCAAACAAATAACTGTTGCCTAAAAGTGCCAACCCATATAGTCCAAATGCTATAGGTCGTTGCAAATATAGAGGAGTCCGCAAAATTAAGATCGAAGACCCAATTAAATAACCAGATGCAATCGCCAAAAAGCCCCAATCTGCATCGCGAAACAATAATGCCACTAGAAAAATATGAAAAATATGAATACTGACAAATATTAAATGGTGCTGCCAAGTTTGACCCTCTCTGTGAAACCAACGTTTAGCTGAAGAAGTGGCATTAGTAAGAACTCCACCTACTAAATCAAATCCTAAGAGAGAAATTAGTCCTAGTTGCAGATAAGTCCAATCCACAGCTAGAGTTTGGGCATAAATTGGCGCAATAAGCGCAAATATCAAAGACGGAACTAACTGTACTAGTAATTCCGCAGCTGTAGCTTCTGTTCCCGTAATACGATCTAACCAACCTCGGAAACCAGGACGGGGCGGGGGGCAATTCCAATCAGTAAACATTCTACAACTTACCTCATAACAGTTGTTATGTAATTAAAGATAACAACTGTTATGATAATCTGTCAATAATTGACGTTAAATCTATTTTGGTCTTTTATTATGCCTCAACAAGACAGACGTATTGAAGTTTCAGAAGCAGCTTGGAGAGTTATTGTCCGCGAAGGATTAGATCGTACTAGTATTAGAGCGATCGCTAGAGAATTAAATTGTACGACAGGGGTAATAACTCATTATTTTCGAGATAAGCAGGAATTAATTTTATTTGCCCTTGATCGAGTTACAGAAAATCTCAAACAGGCAATGCAGGAAGTAGCAGAGCAACCCTTAAGCATTGAAAGGTTGGAAGAGATGCTCTGTGCGTTTTTGCCTTTAGATAATAAAAGGCAAGAACTACTAAAAGTTTGGGTAGCATTTCTCGGCTATGGGGTGGGTAGAGAGTCATTGATGGAGGAACATCGAGCTAGTGCAGGAGAATTACAGGAAGTAATTATGCAAGAGTTAAAAACATTGCAGTCAGCAAAAAAGATTCATCAAAATATAGATACTGCTGTTGAAGCCAATGCACTCCTAGCTTTAGTTAACGGTATAGCTTTAGATTCTCTAATTCAAGAAAAATGCCTCAATCCCAAGCAGCAAAAAATGGTAATTCAAAAGTATCTGGAAGGACTTGCTAATTAATCTTATTATTACTTCTCTACGATCAAAGCGATCGCTTTTTTATTCATTTTCTATTGTATTGACATAACCTTGATTTTTGAGCAGCTTGTAAGTAAACGCGCTCTGTTTTTTGTAAGACTCAATGATTGACCATTGAAAATAAATAGAGCCAATATTAAATCTTGCAGGAAGTTGCTCGATCTTGTTCTGAAGCTGATTTTTTGAATACTTTTTAGGAATAGTCCAAACTTCTCCATATGCTAGTTCGGGAACTACATAACTCAGATTCAACTGAGATAGTAACTTAATTGTTTTTGTTTCATCTCGCACTGTATCGATAACAATATCCCAATTTCTATATCTAAAATATCCAAGCTCGTAAATTTTTAGATTATCCTTAAGAGAAAATCCAGAACCGAACTTGTACATATTGCCTGTATACTTTTCAACTAAAGTTCCGCCCGAACCTATAGCTTTATATCTAAAATCTCCAGATTCAATATATTTCTTCGTTTGTGAAAAAAATACCCACCCATAATCTGTCTCTATTGTTGCATCTTGAATAATATCCATATTTTCAGGAAGTGAACGAGCGATAATTTTTATTGCCTGTTCTTTGTTAAGCATAAAAAAACAATTCAATAATATTAGCTATTGTAATTTTAGGTGCTTGTTGATTTTATTCAAGGCGATCGCTTTTTACTCGACTTCAATTTATAATGCCAAATCGCTCCAAAGTATCCGATGGTCTGAGTTGGCTGCTTTAGCAGTTTGGCAATTAATTACTTTGATATTTCCCCTTACAAAAATATGGTCGATGGGAATTTTCATGAGAGCAACAAACCAATTGGGATAGTGAATATAAGTTGTATCCTCCAGCCACGATGGTTCGATACCAAATCCTAAGCGGGTATTGTGTATGTGAGTTCTATTAATTAGTCGATTGTAATAGGGCGACCAAGGAGTAAGATTGAGATCTCCCAGAAAAATCAGAGACTCTGGCTTTTGTTGAAGATAAGCAGTAATTTCTGCTAAAGAACTATTCCGACGATGAAATAGATCTGGTCTTATGGGAACGATAGGATGTGCGGCAATCAAATTGACTGTCTTTTGGTTAATTTGTAAAGATGTCACTAAAATCGTACCGTTATCTAGTGTTTCGCTTTGAGGAGAAATTAGAGGAAAACGACTGAAAATCGCTAATCCACCACCAGAAGTACGATAACCAAACGGTAGAAGACTAGCTAATCTTTGAGATAATTCTTCTTTTGCTTCAATACTGCTTTCAATAATAGTGGCGATGTCGGGTTGAAGACTAATAATTGAATTAGCAATTTCATCCCAGCGATCGTTTTGAATATTGATATTAAAAGTTAAAACTCGGATTGAATCTTCAGAAGCTTGTTGTGGTCTAGGAAAATACCAAGGAACAATCCAAACACTATTAAAGATCGCAAGTGCTAAAGATAAAAACAATAACAATCTAAACCGCCAACCCCAAATCTGGCAGATTACGCAGGCGACCGCAATGATTAGAGCGATTAAAAAATAGTAGACTCGAAAATTACTGAGCAATTCTAAAGGATATTGCCAAAAATAAATGCTGCCAATAGATAAGATTGCCGTAATAATTAGTAATCCAAACCAGAAAAATGCGACTACTTTTTTACTCAGCTCAATCATTGTGCCATTTTTGAAATTAAGAATAGCGATCGCCTATCTTCAAATTGAAAGTGCGATCGCTTTGTTTATAGTAACTATTACTTTTTCAATTCTGTTTAAACTGTCAAGTTAATCCGCAGATGAAAAGCAAGACCAAATAAAGTTGCTGCCAATAATGCTGCTGTTGTTCTGAGGTGATTCCAAAATGTCCAATCTGTTAGATATTTCGACCAGAGATTTGATGCTTTAACACTATTAGGTATGACTACTGCTAAAGCATCATTGAGAGGTATATTTTCCATAACAGTTACGCCAATCGTGCCAATTAGATAGAGCAGACTAGCGGTGAGTAAATATCCAGCAATGGTCGGCTGCCACTGAAATAACAAAGAAACAGATAACAGCACTCCCGCTACAGCAGGGGCGAAAAATGCTGCCATAAGCCAAGGATTGATAACGGTAATATTAATCGATTGGGTGTTGGTAAGTGCGTAATGCTAAATCTCTATTTAAATGAACAACAGAGGGTATTCAAAAGCTAAAAGCTAAAAGCTAGGAGCTTTTTAATAAGACAAACTGGCAGCTTTACCCAAGTAGGTATTGTCGCCAAGCTGCTTGAGAATAAAATCAGCTACATCTGGACGAGAGATAGTTAGGCTTGAGGTGCGATCGCTGCTGGGGAAACCATGACGATATTTACCAGTGCGCGTCCCTTTAATAAAAGCTGCTGGGCGAATAATTGTCCAATCAAGGTCGCTTTGCCGAACGTATTGTTCTTGAATTTGATGGTCGGCAAATACTTTGCGTAAGATAAAGCCGAACATAATATATTTCCAGTAAAAATTGAGATTACTCCAGCTATCCCCTGCACCTAGAGTTGACTGACAAATAAATCTTTTGATTCCTGCTTTTTCTAATGCTTGAATAATGTTTTTTGTACCTTGCGATCTCACATTCCCCGAAAGCTTTTTACCCGAACCTAGTATACAGATCGCAGCATCGTGACCAATTACCGCTTCTTCTACTAAAGCAGGATTCATCACATCCCCTGTAAAGATATTGAGATGGGGATGTTGCAGGTTTAACTTATTGGGGTTACGGACAAATGCCGTTACTATGTGTCCTGCTTCTAATGCCTGTTCTACAACGTGACTGCCAATGCTACCTGTCGAACCAAAAATTACTAGTTTCACGATCTTTTATCTCCTAAACTCGAACATCTTTAGCTTAGGCAAACTCAAAAATCCGTACTATCAAATTCTTGTGGGACTGTCACAATCTTGCGATCGCTTTTATGAAAAACTTTTAGCAACTGTTTTTTTTCTACTAAATTACCCAATAGAAAAGATGAAATCTTTTGAAGAAAAGTATCTTTATATAAGTGCTTGGGTTTTGGATGGTCAAATAGAAATTGGCTATGGTGAATATGATGATGTGTTTATTAGAGCCATTGACGGAAGGAGGTGTAGCTTGGGAAAGTAAAGCCAATTTTTCTTCTATGGATGAAGCTTTATCTGCTTTAGATCGAGGAATTGCAGACTGGTGTGAAGAAATGGAGCTAGAATTTCGATCTAAATTTGAAGTTAAGTAATTTCTAAAACTATGTTAGGTTAATTGCAATATTTGTGATTAAAGTTGATATAGATTAGAAATTAACTTGATTATTTCCATCTACTGCAATCAACCTTCTCTTTCGGATCGGAAGCTCTATCTTGTTTGAGCTTTTCTATATATTGCTGATTAGTGATTTCATCAATTATCCATTTCCATTGAAATTTTTTTTCTTTCGTGTTGGTTCTTTCGAGCACTTCCCTAGCATTATAAATCGCTTTATTCCAACCACAAGCTGATTTAATTTGAGAGAAAGTGAGATTTCTAACTTTGGTTAAATTAGCACCATTAAGGTTTGTACTTTCAAGGTTGGCACTACTAAAATTGGCATCGTAGAGGACTGCCCCTTCAAGATTAGCATCTCGGAGGTTGGCTTCTTTGAGGTTAGAACGTACTAAAATAGAAAATTTTAGGTTAGCACCATTAAGGTTTGTACTTTCAAGGTTAGCATCACTGAGAGTAGCACCTCGGAGGTTGGCATGTTGAAAGTTGGCACCTTTAAGGTAGGAGGCTATGAGGTTGGAGTCTATCAGAACGGCATTTCTGAGGTTAGCATCACTGAGAACAGCATGTTCAAGGTTGGAGCCTATGAGGCCTGCACCACTGAGATTAGCATTACTGAGAACAGCATGTTCAAGGTTGACATAGTTGAGATTAGTAACTTCTAGAAAGGCACTACTGAGAACAGCATGTTCAAGGTTGGCATTGTAGAGGTTGGCTTCTTTGAGGTTAGCATTGTTGAGTTTAACACTGTAGAGATAGGCTTCTTTGAGGTTGGCTTCTTTGAGGTTGGCACCATTTAGCTTGGCATTAGCGAGGTTAGCACCTTCGAGGTTGTATCTAAATAAATCTTCATTCGCTTCAACTAATCTTTCTAGAGCTTGAATCCTACTAGCACAAAATTCAGTACCAGAACAGTTTTGAATTAATTTTTTATCGCTATCAAGATTTATTTTCTTAACGACAAAAGGTGCTCCGATCGCCGTGCCAATTAAAGGAACGATCAAAAATACTCCCAAAGACTTTATTCGCTGATTTCTTTGTTGTTTTTTACTGCTATCGATAAAGCTGTTGGCTAAAGGCGATAGAGGATAATTTACCTGTTGCTCTTTTTGAAATTCTTTTGCCGATCGCAATCGTTTATCAGACAGCAGGTAAGCTGAACTTTTATCTGATTTTTCCCATTCTTCCGCTGCATTTTCAATTTCGAGTAGCCTATCTAAATTTACTCTATTTCTATTGAGCCATTCTTGCAAACGAGGCCAATTAATAATCAAAGCATCATGAACTATTTCAAGAGTTTCTTTTTTATCATCGCTAAGATTGGTAACTACCAAACGACTATCTGCTAATCCCTTGTTTTGAGTTACAAGATTCCAATTAGCTTCGCCAATTTGATTGCGAGTAGCTATTTTCTTTGTGTATCTATTTCCTTTATTTGGGTTAACTAACCGAAGGAAAATTTGTTGAGCTTGTTCTTGTTCTGTTGCTGAGAGTTTTTTATACTCGTCTTCGGCATATTTGGCTAAAGCTCCTTCTACATTGCCAATTTTTTCATAGGCTTTGTAGGTTAATTGTTTATTTTCTCTTTTTTCCCATAATTCTTTTAGAGCGAATTGTAGTAAAGCTAAATTACCTGGTTCTTTTCCTACATCATCCACAATTTTCCCTGCCAGTCCAGGCTCGAACTTGACTTCCAAAATCTCAGCAGGCTTTTCTACTACCTCTATGAGTTCTTGACGTTTCATCGATCTCAGGAGCTTTATGTTTTTTTCTAAAACATCACCTAAAGATGAATAAGCTAAAGCTTCACCTAAAAAGTCAGCACGCATAGTTGCGACTAACATAGGTGATTGCTGTAAATTTGCTGGAGTGTCGGGGAAACAGGTTAATAGGAGATCGAGAAAACTCTGAACCTTGTCGTCTGGATAGAGAGTGAATAGTTCTTCAAACTGATCGGCAATTAGTAACACCCGATAGTTAGGGAAATTACTTTCAATCTCTGCGAATACATCTTTTAAGGGAAAAATCTTGTGAGCTAAACCATTAGCTATTTCACGAGACTTTTCCAACCTATCATTACGATCCAATTCTGGCATGTAATAAGGCAGTAATGCTTTAGTTAGCGCATGAAACGGTTCGTCTCCAGGACGAAAGTA
The DNA here is from genome assembly GCA_039030815.1 of Cyanobacteria bacterium P01_A01_bin.83. Lineage (GTDB taxonomy): Bacteria > Cyanobacteriota > Cyanobacteriia > Cyanobacteriales > Xenococcaceae > Waterburya. Next base: position 9,260 of record JBCCDL010000031.1, read on the forward strand.
AGCAAATTTCCAATTATCCTCTTGCTCTAGCTTGGGGACTAATCCCGCCAAAACTACTGAAGATTTACCACTACCCGATGCTCCCAATACGGGGATAAAGTTATTGATTTTTGTAGCTTTATACAATTGCTCGATAAAATCATCCCGCCCAAAGAAAAACTCGGCATCATCTTGACCAAAGCTTCTTAATCCTTGATAAGGCTCTCGATCGGGCAAGATCGAATTAGGAGGATCTTTTTCAAGAAATAAGAAAATTTCATGTTGTTCTAAATAAACGTAATCATCTTGGGATTCGGAATAGACAGGAACTAATTTCCGCCCCGAACTTTTACTCTCACCAAGCTCTAAGTGAATTTTATTGCACCCTAGTTCGTAGGCATCGCGATATGTTTCCCCATTAAACAGAGCATCGTAAAATCCTTTAGTAAACAGCAGTGCAGCGTCATCACGAATTTCTTTCTGAGTTGCTATCAAAAAATTAATCTGTTGTTGGATTTGCTCTCCTTGGACTTTGGTATGACAGGCATTGAGAACCACGCATTCAATTCTACGGTTGAAGATTTTCAGCAGATTGGTTAAGGCTTCTGTGTTTACTAGCTGTGTTTCTCCTTCGTCATTTTCTAAAACCAAACCCCGATGACCAGTCCCATGTCCGCAAAAATGAACGATGCGGGGTTTTTCTTTGGAAATTATTCTTTGTAGATCGCCGACCCTAGTAGCAGGTTCATACGCGACAGCAAATTCTTCTCTTTTTACAGAACGCTCATGAGCCTCTTTAATTGCCCGAATCTCAGGATTTAATTGTAGTTTTTCTGTTCCTTGGGGGTTGGAAGCAAGGACTAAAATCTTGGTTGTCATGGCATTCTGACTAAAGCCAAACTAAATTGATAAACAAAAGAGGTCTAAGATTACTTTGGTAACATAGATTGTACTTCTTTTCTGATTTCAATTTAGAAGAATGTATACAAATTTAAGCAATAAAACGTGTTATAAAATTCTAAATTTCTCTACGATTAGCATGTAGGAATGTTGGACTTGCACTATGAATAATTCTGCTACCCAATTATTTAATCCAACTCAAGGCTGGGAAAATATTAAAATCCAGCATTTACAAAATCCTGCTGGGGAAGGTAGTTATTGTAGTGATGCAGGACATACAGTTTTTATCTCTCTTGCTCCCCGTCCGATCGAATACCTGCAAGTTCAAGATGGCAAAACTCATACGGGTTTGTATCAAAAAGGAGAGATTTTAATTACTCCCGCCAATACTCCTCTATTTGTGCGTTGGTCGGGTAATGAGAATTGTTTGCAGATTCAGCTCACCACCGAGTTTCTTCAAAGCATTGTTCAAGAAACCTTAAACCGAAATCCAGATCGTCTAGAGTTATTACCAGCATTTCAGATTCGCGATGCTCAAATTGAAGCAATTGCCATGATGTTATTTACTGAATTTCAACAAGAACACTTTGACAATAGACTTTATCTTGATTCTTTAACGAATGTTTTGGCAGTAAACTTACTTCATAACTATACTGCTAGTAAACCTCGATTGCCTATCTACGAAGGAGGTTTACCTCGGCGCCAATTAGGTCAAGTGTTAGATTACATCGATGCTTATTTAGATCAAAATATTAAACTGGCAGATTTGGCTCAACTACTAGATATGAGTCCATTTCACTTTAGCCGTCTTTTTAAACAATCAATGGGGATGACAGCCCATCAATATTTGAGCCAGCAACGAGTAGAACGAGCCAAACAATTATTAAAACAAACAGATCGATTGATTATCGATATTGCTTTGGAGTGCGGTTTTAGCAGTCATAGCCATCTAAGTAAACAGTTTCGACAGTTGACTGGTATCACACCGAAAGCATATAGATTGAGCTAGACAAATATTTCCTGATTATTTTTAAGCCATAGCAACAGGCATAAAAAGCAATAATCCCGCCCACGATCATCTTAGCGGGACAATAAAGATTTAAACAGGATAAAAGATTGCAAATAAGATTAATCAATCCAGTTTTTAGCCCTCTCAACAGCTTTTGACCACATCTCAAAATTCTCTCGTGCCTGTGCTTGTCCTGTTCCTGGTTCAAATACACGGTCTACTTGGCGATCGCTAATCAATTTCTGATAATCAGACCAATAGCCCACGGCTAAACCCGCCCCAAAAGCGGCTCCCTGTGCCGTAGCATCTAACACTTGGGGACGCTCTAAGGGGACTCCCAGGGCATCTGCTTGGAACTGCATCAAAAAGTTATTTTGAGCTGCACCACCGTCAACCTTGAGCAGGGAAACAGGATTAACACTATCTTTATTGACTGCTTCGACTACTTCTTTCACCTGATAGGCGATCGCTTCTAAGACAGCCCGCACCATGTGTTCTCGCTGCACTCCCCCAGTAATACCTAGAAAAGCCCCCCGAGCCTTCATATCCCAGTGAGGCGCACCTAAACCGCTTAATGCTGGTACAAAATAAGCGCCATTAGTATTATCTACCTGATTAGACAAAGCTTCTGTCACCGCCGCAGTTTCAATTAATTTTAAACCATCTCTCAACCACTGAATTGATGCTCCTGCGGTAAAAATTGCTCCTTCTAGGGCATAATTAGTCTGCTCTTTAGTACTCCAGGCTACTGTCGATAGCAATCTATTATGAGAGCGCGTAACTTCCGTTCCTGTCTGTGCTACCAAAAAACAGCCTGTACCATAGGTACACTTGAGTAACCCTGGCTGATCGCAACCATGGGCAAATAAAGCTGCCTGTTGATCGCCGAAGATTGCTGCAATCGGAATTTCTCCATCGATTATCGAGCGATCGCAGTTACCAAAAATACCCATACTAGACTTGATTTCGGGCATAATTTGACGAGGAATGTCAAATAGTTCCAGTAATGACTTATCCCAGTCTCCTGTATCCAAATTCATCAACATGGTGCGACTAGCGTTACTAATGTCGGTGGCATGAACCTGTCCCCCTGTCAGATTCCACAACGCCCAGGTATCAACTGTCCCCGCCATGACGTTATCCCAATTAGTATCGGGTTGGTTTTGCTTGACCCAGTCAATCAGCCAACTCAACTTGGTAGCCGAAAAATAAGCATCTAGCACTAAGCCAGTTTTTTGTTCAATAACTTCTGCTTTGCCTTCTGCTTTCAAGCGATCGCAGCGATCAGCAGTACGACGATCCTGCCAAACAATTGCTTTATGCACTGGCTTACCTGTAGTTTTATCCCAGAGTAAGCAAGTTTCCCTCTGCACTGTTAGCCCAATTGCCGCAATTTGATCGGGTTTAACGCTATTTTTAGCGATCGCTTGTTGAATACAGTTACATAAACCCTGCCAAATTTCTAAGGCATCATGTTCCAACCACCCTGGCTGGGGATAGTATTGGGTTAATTCTTGGTAAGCTTGACTGACAATATTCCCTTGATAATTAAATAAGATGGCTCGATTTCCTGTAGTACCCAGATCGAGAGAGAGAATATATTTGTTGTCAGTCATAAAAAATACTAGAATTCTGCTTACTGTAGGTTTACAGCAAAGTCTGGGCTTAAAGTTATTTTGTTAGATTTTTTTATAATTTAATTTATATAGTCCCCAATCCCTACCTCTCTAAAGGGTAGGTTTTTAATAAACTAGAGAAAATAGCAGAAAAGCGATCGCTAATACTTCAATAATCAGAATTTAGATTTAGATGATTATCGTTCAGAGGTTTTTGAGCATTGGCTTGTGAGTTCCTGGCTATTAAAGAAACTACAAGAACAAGGCAAATCTGTTGTTGAGATGTATGGACTGTATGTGACTCTCCCCGCCCGTCACTACGTTTTAGGCGACAAAGGGCTATGCCCGCATGTGTTCTATTAGACTAAGCAAAGGGTGCCTAGTGCAGCTCCCCAGGCACCTGTTCCCAAAATAGCGACAATACTAGACAATACTAGATGGAATATTCATAACTAATTTCCTACAAACTGCTTTAGGAATCAAAAATATCAATTAGTTTGACGTTGACACCAATTAGCCATATTTCAGCTTACAGACCAAGATAGAGAATGCCAGAATAAAAGTAGCAAAGTTAGCTAGAAATACAGGTAAATTGTTGGTATAAAAACCATAAAGCACCCATAACATTACCCCAAAACAGAAACAAAGAAACATTGCTAAGGAAATATCCTTAGTCGATTTAGTTTTCCAAGTTTTAATCGCTTGAGGTAAAAAGGAGATAGTGGTCAAAATTCCTGCGGTTAGACCGACATAAGTCATTGGTTCCATAGTAAAAATAATTGAGGCTTAATTGTAAAAGCAGGTAGACTCAATCATTGTACCGAGATTAACCAGATTAATATTTATCATCGAATCATTACCTGACTTCTCTACAACCGCCACCCAAAGGTTCGGAAAACTACACTACCTAACATTTATCATCAGCTTGCAAGATGTATAAAGATGAAGTCAAAGATTTAGTCTCTCGTCTTACTACGAAGTCTACTTTGGCAAAGTCAGAGAATACCTCGTGATTTTACGACTAAATCTCTCTGACCGTTGGTGATAACTGAGGGGAGTTAAGCAAACCAATAAGAGTCACAATCATCTACAGCATTATATCAAGCGTAATGTGTGATGTAAGGTTGGCGAAGTCAGAGGTTAGGTGTCCTTATGCACAGGTAAGGGGCTGCTGACCGCCTCAAAAATAAATTTAGTTTTTGTTGTTAAATTCGGAGTATTTATTTAAAGTATGGCAAAAGTTGTTGGTATTGACTTAGGAACTACTAACTCTTGTGTAGCAGTGATGGAAGGGGGGAAACCCACAGTTATCGCTAACGCGGAAGGTTTCAGAACTACTCCCTCAGTTGTTGCTTACGCTAAAAATGGCGATCTTTTAGTCGGTCAGATTGCTAAACGTCAGGCAGTAATGAACACTGGTAATACTTTCTATTCTGTTAAGCGTTTTATCGGACGTAAGTACGATGAAGTTACTAACGAAACTAAGGAAGTAGCTTATGAGGTGGTTAGAGATGGCAACGCGAACGTTAAGCTCAACTGCCCTGCACAAGATAAAAAATTCGCCCCAGAAGAAATTTCCGCTCAAGTATTACGGAAGTTAATCGAAGATGCCAGTAAGTACTTGGGAGAGAAGGTTACTCAAGCGGTAATTACCGTTCCTGCGTACTTCAATGATTCCCAGCGTCAGGCAACTAAAGATGCTGGTAAAATTGCTGGAGTCGAAGTTTTACGGATTATTAACGAACCTACCGCAGCTTCACTAGCTTACGGTTTAGATAAGAAGAGTAACGAAACTATCCTGGTATTTGACTTGGGTGGTGGTACCTTTGACGTTTCCATCTTAGAAGTTGGAGATGGTGTATTCGAGGTATTGTCAACTGCTGGGGATACTCATCTTGGTGGTGATGACTTCGATAAGAAAATCGTTGATTATTTAGCTGAAGAGTTCCAGAAGAACGAAGGGATTGATTTACGTAAAGATAATCAGGCTTTACAACGTTTAACTGAGGCAGCAGAGAAAGCTAAAATCGAGCTTTCCAGCGCAACTCAAACAGACATTAACCTACCCTTTATCACTGCGACTCAGGATGGTCCAAAGCACCTCGATGTTTCTTTAACTCGGGCTAAGTTTGAAGAACTTTGTTCTGATTTAATTGATCGCTGTCGTATTCCTGTCGAACAAGCCCTCAAAGATTCTAAACTATCTAAAGATGCTATCGACGAAGTAGTAATGGTGGGTGGTTCAACTCGTATTCCTGCGATTGTTGATGTTACCAAGAAAGTTCTGGGTAAAGATCCTAACCAAACTGTTAACCCTGATGAGGTGGTAGCTATTGGTGCGGCTATTCAGGCAGGTGTCTTGGCAGGGGAAGTCAAAGATATCCTCTTGCTTGACGTTACTCCTCTGTCTCTTGGTGTGGAAACCTTGGGTGGAGTGATGACTAAAATTATTCCTCGCAACACCACAATTCCTACTAAGAAGTCGGAAACTTTTTCTACTGCTGTTGACGGTCAAACCAATGTTGAAATTCACGTTCTTCAAGGGGAACGGGAGTTTGGTAAAGACAATAAGAGTTTGGGAACCTTCCGTCTTGATGGTATTCCTCCTGCACCTCGTGGTGTACCTCAAATTGAAGTTACCTTTGATATTGATGCCAACGGTATTTTAAATGTAACTGCCAAAGACAAAGGTACTGGTAAGGAACAGTCCATTAGTATCACAGGTGCTTCTACTCTACCCGATGATGAAGTAGATCGCATGGTACAAGAAGCGGAATCCAATGCCGCTGCGGATAAAGAACGTCGCGAAGCCATTGACCGTAAAAACCAAGCTGATTCTTTAGTTTATCAAGCAGAGAAACAGTTAACTGAACTGGGTGACAAGGTACCCGCTGCGGATAAAGAGAAAGCCGAAGGTCAAATTAAAGACCTCAAGGAAGCTGTAGCCGCAGAAGATGATGAGAAAATTAAAACTCTCTTACCTGAACTACAGCAAACTCTTTACAGTATTGGTAGTAGCGTCTACCAACAAGGTGAAGGCGCAGCCGATGCCGCAGCAGGCGGCGCGCCTGGTGCTGAACCTCCTACAGAGGATGCCGCTACTGGTAGTGATAGTGGCGATGATGTTATCGATGCTGAGTTCTCTGAAACTAAGTAAGCTGACTAATTGAATTATTTAAGACACAGCAATAATATGTTGTGTCTTTTTTTTGGCTCAAATATTTTCCATTGTTTTTTTGAGAAAAAAATTAATTTATATCAAATACAATAATGTTTGCTACAAATGGTTGAGTTAAGGACTGGGGGGACTAAGGGATTTCTTGCGCCCCAGCTTCTCCTCGTCTCCTTGTCTCCTCCTCACCCTTTCATAATTTATTTGTAGCAGACATTTAAGTATTACATATTAGCCAGGCATAATCAAATCATCTAATTCTTGATATTCAGGTAATTTGGCAGCAATTTTTTTGCCCTGACGAATGATAATACGATTATGTTGCGATCGCGATAATAATTCACTAAAGAAACGAGCTGGAAAAATAATTAAATCGGCTAAGTAACCTGGTCGTATTTGTCCTAGATCTAAACCCATAATACGGGCAGGAGTCGTCGTCACACTTTCGATCCAGTTACTATATGGCGCATCTAAATGGGCAATTCTGACTGCCTGTTCAAATACTTCTAAGACATCGTGATCGCCAAAGCCAAAGAAGGGGTCACGGCAATTATCACTGGCAAAGGCTACTGAGATACCTTGCTGCTGTAATTCATGAACTCTAGTCACACCTCGCCAATAAGGGGTAGTATTTACCTGACGATCTTGAAGATATAAATTGCACATAGGCAAGCTAACCACAGCAATATTGGTCTGCTGGAGCAATTTAATAGTTTGCTGCACTACCTCGGCAGATTGCACTGCCAGACTACAGCAATGTCCACAGGTAATCTGGTTAGTAAAATTATGGCGCATCGCCGCCTGGGCTATTTTCTGGAGGCAGATTGAGTTAGGATCGCCATTCTCATCGGCATGAAAATCCAAGTCGAGATTTCTCTCAGTAGCCAGGGTAAAGATCTGATCTAGTTGAGCATCTAAATCAGGATTATGCCAAGCGACACCACCTAAGATACCGTCAATCTGAGCAATTTTATCCGCTAGTGCAACTCCTTCTGGTGTTTGATAATAATCTAAGCTAACTAAACTGACCGCCTGTAGAGCAATTTTATCTTGCCATTGAGACTGCAACTTTTGAAACACAGCCAAACTAATATCCGCCTGTTTGCCAAAAGAATCAAGATGAGTCCGAATAGCTTGAGTGCCATGAGCATAACTACACTGTAGTCCAAATTCCATCCGTCGATAAACATCTTCAAACTCCCAGAATTGCTGACTATCAGCGATCGCTCTATCTAAAGCCATCTCAAACGTGCCGTCAACATTTGGCGATCTCTGCCAAATATGTCCTTTATCTAGATGGGTATGTACATCTACAAAGCAGGGTAAGATTATCTTGCGCTGTAAATCTAAGCAGGGTAGAGGTTTA
>JBCCDL010000032.1:0-17298 GCA_039030815.1 Cyanobacteria bacterium P01_A01_bin.83
CCTTGTCTCCTTGTCTCCTTGTCTCCTTGTCTCCCCAATTCCCAATCCCTATCTCAGAAGATTTATGTAGTGCGTAACATCAGTTAAGTATTTTGCTTTAGCCGCTTTGACTTTATCCAAATTTACTCTGGTAAAGGGCTTGTATGCCCCGTTAAATTTGGATTATCCTAGAGAATAGATACATAACTTTACAAAAACTGATACTCTCTCAAGCGGGAAACTGCCTTAACATTTGACCATCATCATGACAAACACCATTACATCAACAGTAGATAGCCAGCAATACAATCGGGAAGAATGGAAACGGGGTTATGAATCTCAGCCTAATGAATATGAATATGAAATTACTGATATTGAAGGGAACATTCCTGATGAGTTATCGGGAACCTTATTTCGTAATGGACCTGGATTATTAGATATTGGGGGCACTGAAATTCATCATCCCTTTGATGGTGATGGGATGATTAGCGCATTTTCTTTTAAAGAGGGCAAAGCATTTTACCGTAATCGCTTTGTACAAACCGAAGCATATCAGGCAGAGCAAGAGGCAGGTAAGATTCTTTATCGGGGTGTGTTTGGCACTCAAAAGCCTGGAGGCTTATTTGATAATATGTTTGATCTCAAGCTAAAAAATATTGCCAATACAGCAGTAGTGTATTGGGGAGGTAAATTGCTGGCTCTTTGGGAAGCAGCAGAACCCCACCGTTTAGATCCTCAGACATTAGAAACTGTTGGCATCGACTATCTTGATGGCGTATTAGAGCCTGGTGATGCTTTTGCGGCTCATCCTTGGATTGATCCTCATTGTGTTATGGATGATGGTGCACCTTGCTTAGTTAATTTCCGCGTTGATCCAGGACTTTCTAGCAAAATTACCCTGTTTGAATTTGCTCCTGACGGGAAGTTGCTTCGTCGTCATGCTCACAGCATACCTGGCTTTTCCTTTATTCATGACTTTATCATTACTCCTAACTACGCCATCTTTTTTCAAAACCCAGTTAATTTTAATCCCTTACCCTTTTTGTTTGGTTTACGTGGTGCAGGGGAATGTGTACAGTTTCAACCAAATAAACCCACTACCGTTATTGTAATTCCTCGCGATCCTAATAATAAAGAAGTTAAAATTTTTAGTGTTGAGTCAGGTTTTGTCTTCCACCATGCCAATGCTTTTGAGCAGGGTAACACTATTTATGTTGACTCAATTACCTATCAAACTCTACCTCAAGTACAGCCTAATTCTTATTACAAAGAAGTTGATTTTAACCTCTTAGATCCAGGACAACTATGGCGGTTTAGCTTAAATTTGGCTGATGGGACTGTTGACCGCGAAATGTTAGAAAGTCGCTGCTGTGAGTTTCCCACTCATAACCCCGAAAATGTCGGTCGAGAGTATCGTTATCTATATATTGGAGCTGCAACTAATGACACTGGAAATAATGCTCCATTACAGGCGATTTTGAAACTAGACCTTGAGACAAAAGAGCGTCAACTTCATTCTTTTGCTCCCAGTGGTTATGTCGGTGAACCGATCTTTGTTCCTAAGCCTAACGCAAACACCGAAGATCAAGGCTGGGTCTTAACTTTAGTCTATGACGGTAGCAAGCACAGCTCCACCTTGGCAATCTTGGATGGCGAAAACTTAGAGGGAGATGCAGTTGCTCTATTGCATCTCAAACATCATGTTCCCTATGGTTTACATGGTAGTTGGTGTGACGAAGTGTTTATTTAAGAAATGAGGGATGAAGGATAAAGGATAAAGGCGTTTAGATCGCTGAATTTGTTGGCAAGTAGTTACTCTTTTAATTCTCTAATCTCTCAAGCATTAGCAGAGTAGGCAGGGTAATCGCACCTAATTTTTCAAGTTTATACAAGATAAAGCTTTCGGCAATCGGTACCTAAAAGTATAAAAACTGAAAACCATTGCTATCTAAGCATTCTCAGATTTTGATGCGATCACCCTGGCAGAATAGGCGACGCGAAACTAGTACTTTAGTGCATTGCCCACCTTGCAATTAAGGTGATTTTTGGCAGCCAACTTTTATCGATTGTTTTTAATATGATTTTAAAAAGTTTTAAACAGCATCCAAACTAGGATAGTGGATATCTTCTGCCTCGCCTCTAGTATACAGAGTATTACAATTACACTTATTAATCAAGAAATTAAACAAAAAGCGATCGCTAATTGATTCAAATAATCAAACTTTACTTAATCCTTAACCTCAAACCTCAAGAAATAAAGCATTACGTATTAGGCTTAGGACACTTGAATCAATTTATTTCAGACTTTAATCTCTTAAGACATAACCAACTCCCCGCACTGTTTGAATGATGCGGGGTTCTTTTTGTTCTTCCAGCTTAAGACGCAGATAACGTACATAAACCTCAATAATGTTCGAGTCGCCCATAAAGTCATAACCCCAAACCCTTTCTAAGATTTGGTCGCGGGTTAGTACTTGGCGGGGATGAGATAGCAAGTATTCTAGAAGATCAAATTCCTTAGCAGTTAGTTCAATTAAGCGATCGCCACGAAAGATCTCACGGGTAGAGCGATTGAGAGTGAGATCGCCAAACTGTAGTAAATCTACTTCCTCATCAGTGTCGCGTCTTAGGTTAGCCCGCACCCTTGCCAGCAATTCTTCAATGCTAAAGGGCTTGACCACATAATCATCGGCACCGGCATCCAAACCCGTAACGCGATCGCTGACTTCATCTTTAGCAGTGAGGAGAATAATCGGGACTTTATCTCCTGTTTGACGCAGACGACGGCAAATTTCAGGACCAGAGATTCCAGGCAGCATCCAGTCTAATAAAATCAAATCAGGCTTGATCTCTCTGGCAGCAGCTAACCCCGAAAACCCATCTGCCATATGAGTTACTTGGTATTGTTCAAACTCAAGCTCCATCTTAATGAACTGAGCTAATTTAGCCTCATCTTCCACTACCAAAATATGCGCTGTCATAACCTATTTGTAATCAGTACCTATTAATTATCTACTTATTTTTGGGCAGCCTGAGAGAATTAGTCGAATTAATTGGACCGAGAATTTTATTGAGATCCCGTAACTGTTCTGCTGTTCCCATACAGATCAGGGCATCCCGCTCTAAAATTAAGGTATCTCCCGTAGGTCCCGCAATCAGATTGCCATCAAAACGGCGAATTGCCAAGACTAAGGCTCCTGACTGCGATCGCAGTTTTGCCTCCCGTAAACTCTTCCCCGCAAAAGGACAAGCTTCTGAATCGATCAAAAACTCTTCTAAGTAGTAAGAACGATTAGAACCAGTAATGATCCCATCGACAAAATCCATTACCTGGGGTCTTAACGCCGCCGCCGCCAGCCTTTTTCCTCCAGTAATGTAGGGAGACACCACCGCATCGGCACCTGCCCGTTGCAGCTTTTGTACTGCTTCTTCGGTGCTAGCACGAGCGATCGCTCTAATTCGAGGATTCAAAGTCTTAGCAGAAAGTACTGTATATAGATTCTGTGCATCAGAAGGTAGCGCCGTTACCAAGCAGATTGCTCGGTCAATCTTGGCTCGCACCAAAGACTCATCAAGAGTAGCATCCCCCAGAATTACCGTATAGCCAAGCTGTTTGATTTCTTCAACTTCCTCCAGATTGTCATCAATAATAATAAAGGGAATACCTTCAGCAAAAAACTCGCGGGCAACATGACGACCTGTTCTCCCAAAACCACATACTACGTAATGCTGATCTAATGATTCAATCAAACTCCTCTCCTGTCTTAGTTTGATTCCTTCTTGAAAATAACCTTGAATTAAGGCTTCGGTAAAACGATTAACAATATAAGTAATAGTCAGTAATCCCATTAAGATCAAGGCTACGGTAAATAAACGTCCTCTCTCTCCCAGTGGTCTAACTTCAGAGAACCCTACGGTAGATAGGGTAATCACTGTCATGTATGCCGATTCAGAAAATGACCACTTCTCAACTAACCAATACCATAGAGTACCGATTAATACTATGCTAGCTAATACTACACCACCCCTGACTAGCTCCTTACGTAACCGACCATACTTTTCCTCAAAGGTGTAACTATACATGCAAAATTTAGTGCTGACTTTAACAACATTTGATCACAGTTGTGTCTAAAATTCATTACATTAAGATTAAGTCTAGTTAAAAACCGACAATCTTAGTAATATCAAATACAACTGTCAACACTGCGATTAGAGGAGGGCGTGTCGCCTGAATTTATTTCAGGCGCTGATGGAAGCGATGGCTCATGGGGGAATCCCCCCAACAAAGCGCACCGCCCTGACATGCGGCGAACTATGCGCCTTTGTGAGGTTTCATCAGACGTAAGGACAAGTCCGCGCTGCCTGGGGTTTCCCCAGGTTGCCCCGTTCCCTTGAGGTGACCTCAAGGGCTTGCGGGGCAATGCATTCCGCACATTTATGACGGACGCGGAGCAAGAAGGGCTGGTTCCCCATGTGCGCCTCGCTGCCCTTGTACCGTCGGTACACTCTCTAACCGAGAGCCTCTCTCACAATCATTTTAATTGTGTTTTCCTGAAAATATTTATTTTACTTAGGAGTAGCCTATGATTCAATCCACAATATTAGATTCTCTTGATACTAATACACTTGACGCTGCCGAATTTGACCGCGATCGTTTTGATAGTAGCGTGATGCAGACTTATGGGCGTTTTCCCATTGCCATTGAGCGCGGCGAAGGCTGTCACCTTTGGGACACAGAGGGCAAACAATATCTCGATTTTGTAGCTGGGATCGCCACCTGTACTTTAGGTCACGCTCACCCTGCTTTAATTGCCGCAGTGACAGAGCAAATTCAAAAGCTACACCATGTTTCTAATCTTTACTACATTCCTGAGCAAGGACAGCTAGCTGAATGGTTGGTTAATAATTCCTGTATGGATAAGGTGTTTTTCTGTAACTCTGGTGCTGAGGCTAATGAGGCGGCAATCAAGCTAGTCAGAAAATACGCCCACACTCATCTAGATAAGGTGGAAAATCCGATTATTCTGACGGCTAAGTCTAGTTTCCATGGTCGAACTTTGGCGACAATTACAGCCACAGGACAAGATAAGTACCAAAAGGGATTTGGCCCTCTGGTTCCTGGGTTTGAATATGTTCCCTATAATGACCTCATTGCCATTGAAGATGCAATTATCGACCTGGATGAAGGCACTTTGAGTCGGGTAGTGGGTATTATGATTGAACCCCTACAAGGAGAGGGAGGAGTTCGCCCTGGAGATCTCGAATACTTTTTAAAGTTACGTAAGCTATGTGATGACAACGGTATCTTATTGATATTTGATGAAGTACAGGTGGGCATCGGCAGAAGCGGTAAACTGTGGGGTTATGAAAACCTGGGAGTAGAACCCGATATTATGACCAGTGCTAAAGGTTTGGCTGGAGGTATTCCTATTGGGGCAATGCTCTGTAAGGAATCTTGTGCAGCATTTGAACCTGGCAACCACGCTAGTACTTTTGGCGGTAATCCCTTTGCCTGTGCTGCGGCGTTAGCGGTATTAGAAACTTTAAAGAATGAAAATATTCTGCAAAATGTTGAGCAGCGTGGAGAACAGTTAAGAGTTAGGCTAAGAGCGATCGCTCAAAAATATCCTGCTTTGTTTACTGAAGTTCGCGGCTGGGGACTAATCAATGGGCTGGAATTGAGTGCTGATTGCGATGTCACCTCGATTGAAATTGTCAAAGCGGCAATGACCGAAGGCTTGTTAATTGCTCCTGCTGGTGCAAAAGTATTACGTTTTGTTCCTCCGCTAGTGGTTAAGCAAGCAGAAGTTGAGCAAGCTGTTACTATTTTAGAAACGGCGATCGCGAAATTTGCTTAGCAACTTTTGCAAAAATCAAGTAATAATCCAGAGGCTTATCATAGCCTCTGGTCAATGCTCAACGTTGAATGTTAAGTGGGACAAGGTGACAATCATGAAAGTGTTACACCCCTATTAATGTTTACTTGACAAATAGGCGAAAATTCAAGTTGTGTGAGGAGTGAACTATCACCAGGCTTGCTTTTGGGATCGAAACACGGAAAGAACCCCAAAGGCAAGCCTTCACATTTTTGTTACCTGAGCACCCTTAGAACTAAGCGTCTTTGTGCCTTCGTTCAATTCTAATAAGTACGCTTCGCTGTTGCTAAACGAGAAATAACGCTGGTGGCTAATACCAACAACACTAAGATAAACGCTGCACCCCAAGCTAACTCTTGCTGGTTTTTAAAAGGCACAATCGCAAAATTATAAACTAGTACTGATAAAGAAGCTGTCGGCTCAACTAATAGGTTGTCCCAGTTGGGCCAAAATTGCGTAAACAGAGCAGTAAACAGCAGTGGTGCAGTCTCTCCTGACGCACGGGCAACCGCTAAGGTAACACCTGTAATGATTGCAGGTAACGCCGCAGGTACTACAACTTGCAATACAGTTTGGTACTGATTGGCGCCGATTCCTACTGATGCTTGGCGCACATCCTGAGGAACCAGCTTTAAGGATTCGTCAGTAGTACGGACAATAATCGGTAACATCAAAATGGCTAAAGCGAAACCCCCAGCCCAAGCAGAATAAGTTTTAAAGGTCAAAACAACTGCACTATAAGCAAATACCCCCACAATAATTGAGGGAACCCCACTCAAAACATTGGTCGCAAAGCGAATCCATTCTGCCACTTTACCTTCATTAAATTCTGAAAGATAGATTGCCGCCATAATGCCCAAGGGAACGCTAATTAAAGCGCCAATTCCCACCATAATTACGGTGCCTATGATGGCGTTACCAAAACCACCACCATCTACTAAAGGTGGGGGAGGAAGTTCGGTAAAAACTGAAGCGGAAAGAGAAGTGATTCCCTTGGTTATGAGGTAAGTCAGAATAATAAATAGAGGAATAATCGCTAGCAGAGTAAAAAAACCAGCGATACCGCTCATGATTAAGCCAAATAAAGTGCGAGGAGAGGTAGGGTTACGTTTGAGAGTAAAGTCGGCAAAGCCTGATTGAGTCGGGGCTGATTTTTCTAGATTAGGTGCTGTCATAATATTGTAAATTTAAATCTGAAGTGTTGTTAGTTGCTGTACTAAATTTTTTGCAGTCTGGTGACAAGTAATTGCGCCAAAATATTAACGACCAAGGTAATAAAGAATAAAATCAATGCCGCATACATCAGCGCTGCCACTTGTAAGCCACTAGCCTCGGCAAACTGATTAGCCAGAAGAGAAGAAACAGTATTAGAAGGAGCAAATACGGAAGGATTTACCTTATTAGCATTACCAATCAACATCGTGACCGCCATCGTTTCACCTAATGCACGTCCTAACGCCAACATAATGCCGCCGATGATTCCTGAAGACGCTGCTGGTAAAATTATTTTAAGAATTGCTTCCCAGCGAGTGGCACCCAAGCCGACCGCCGCCTGACGCAAACCGATATCTACATTGGTAATCGCATCACGACCAATTGCCGCAATAGTCGGCAAAACCATCACTGACAAAATTAGTGCCGCAGGTAACATCCCAGGTCCTCTAAGAGGGGTAAAACCTTTGAGAAAAGGAATCAAGACGAAAATACCCCACAAGCCATAAACCACACTAGGTACTGCCGCCAGTAGCTCTACCAGAAAAACTATAATTCTTTGAACTGAGGGGGGAAGATAATCCTCACTGAGAAAAATTGCTACACCTAAGCCAATGGGAACAGAGATTGATAGAGCAATTAAAGAGCTAACTAAGGTGCCGTAAATTGCTGGCCAAACTCCGTACTGGCTGTTGACTGGATTCCAGCTACTGGTGGACAAAAACCCTAGACCAAATTCTTGAATGGCAGGCATCGCCTTTAATCCTACCTGAATTGTAATCCAAACCAATACACCAGCGATCGCAAATGCTAAGATTTTAGCTATCCAATAGAAGGCATTATCTATAGTTCTTTCAACCCCTGAACGAGGCTCTATTTTTGACTCGTAGTTATTATTCATAAAGATTAAATAATTTTATCTATTAGCAAATTACCGTTGATTTCAAGTAAGCTTAAAATCGAAGATGCTAAACATTTTACTAGTATTTTATTTACAATATTTTGATTAAGCCTAGGTAAAGTTCAAGTTATTGTCGAAAATTACTACTAATAATTAACTAATTAATTTATTCAAGCCAAAGCTAAATATCTTCCGAGATACTTAGAACTGAGGTGGAGTGTAGATACAATCCCTAACTTCCACGACCGATAGGGAGTAAGTTAGGGTAGTTGAACTAAGCAATCGATCAATAATAGAGTAGATAATAAATAGATAAAAAGAAAACTTAATTTAGGATTTATCTCACCATGACTTTATCTGTCGGCACAACTGCTCCAGCTTTTACCACTACTGATGATGAGGGAAATAGCGTATCTTTGTCTGATTTCTCAGGTAAAATAGTCGTACTCTATTTTTATCCCAAAGATGATACTCCAGGCTGTACCAAACAAGCCCAAAGCTTCCGTGATAATTTTGCGGCATATCAAGATCAAGACATGGTAGTTTTGGGAGTCAGTATGGATGATCAAGCATCACACCAAAAATTCAAGGAGAAATATGGACTTCCTTTTAAACTTTTAGTTGATAGCGATGGCTCAATTACTAAAGCTTACGATGTCGATGGTGGTGGCTATGCCAAGCGCGTCACTTATGTGATCGATGGTGACGGCAAAATTGTAAAAGTTGATGACAATGTTAATACCAGCACCCATGCTACAGACGTTTTATCCAGTATTGGGTAGTTGAACATTGAACAATAAACAATAAACAATTGATCAATTAGTTTAAGACCTGGAGGACACGGGTGCTGGGTTGTCCCAACAAGGCGTGTCCTCATTAAAGGTAACTGTATTGTTGTATTGTTTTCTACTAACGACTAACGATCAACAACTAACAATCATAATCATTCTCTAGTTAACCTAACCTACCCACTTAAAATGAATCAGTTAAGGGTGAGATAACTGTTAACTAATATCTGTACATAACTTACCTTAACTGTCCAAATGTGCCAAACTTAGAATATCGCTCGAAATGGGAAATTATGGCGTGAGTTTGAGTATTGGTGAAACAGCCAAGATTTTAGGAGTCTCGGTTAAAACAGTTAGGCGTTGGGCAGATTCGGGTAAACTCAAAAGTATTAGAAGTCCTTCTGGTCATAGAAGATTTAATCTTCATGATATACAAGAGTTAAATGATGGTAGTTCGATAAAGTGCGACAATAAAATTACGATTAATTACGCCAGAGTATCGAGTCATGACCAGAAGGAAGATTTGATTAGACAGATAAAAGTTTTAGAAAACTATTCGTCGAATCATGGCTGGCAATATGAAACTATTTCGGATTTAGGCTCTGGTCTTAACTATAAGAAAAAAGGATTAAAGCAATTACTTAACCGTATTTTAACTGGAGAGGTAGGAAGACTGGTTTTAACACACAAAGACCGTTTGCTTAGATTTGGTTCGGAGTTAGTGTTTGCGATGTGTGAAGAATTTAATACTGAAGTAGTTATTATTAATCAAACTAAGGAAGAAATCAGTTTTGAGCAAGAATTAGCTGAAGATATGATTGAACTAATTACCGTATTTTCAGCTAGGCTTTATGGAAGTAGAAGCAAAAAGAATAAGATTTTGCTCGAAAATATGACCAAAGCTGTACAAAAAAGTCAATAAAAAAATTATATCTGGACAAATATGCTATAATTTAACTAGCTTGGGGGGTAATTTTATGGCTACGCTTACCTATGTCAAAGGTTTGCCAACACCAATAGAAGAATTGAATGCCATAGGTGAGACAACTTTGAAGATGTTTCTTCGTGATTATGCCAAAATTTTTCATGTAGCTTGTTGTGAAACAGTCAATCATTTATTAAGCGACCAAAAGTTTAATAAATCGGCTTGGAATACCTATTTACAGAAAACCTATAGTATTAATAAACGTCACGCCAATGGTGTAATAGCTTCAGCTAAAGGTAAGGTATCATCGGCAATTGAATGTCGAACCGAATACATTAAAACTTTAAAACGTAAGTTAGCTTCAGCAAATAAATGGTTGAAAAGTGCTGCAAGAATAATAGCTAGTTGCTCGAAGTTTTATGCAGGGAAGAATTGGATCAACTCGAAAACTAGTACTCTATTACCGTTATCTTGTAGTCTAAAGTACAAAGACACTAATTATCAACATTTAAAGTTTCAGGTTCACCATAAAAAGCGTTATATTTATCGGCTAACTCGACAGATAGAGCATCTTAAGATTAAGCCAGTTGAAGTAAAAGTTCCTGACTGGGATTGCTTTATAGTCGGCAGTAAAGACGAGAGTTTTGGTAATCAAGTTTGTCAATGGGATGGTGAGTGGCTGAAATTTCGAGTGCCTTATTGTCTGGAAGCTTCCTATGGTAAGAACATAGTTACAAAGATAGGTGGTTTTAAACGTAATATCAATCGCATACCCGATAGTGGTGCAAGATCTTGGCACTTTTATATCAAAGATGGATCATGGAAAGTAGCATTGCAGTTTACTCCTGCCCCTGTAACCAAAAATAATTACGATCTTGCCTATGGGTGTATTGGCATAGACATCAATCCAGGCTCAATTGACTGGGCATATGTTGATTGGGACGGTAATTTAAAGCAGCATGGTAATTTTGTATTACAGCAAGGATTGCCTAAAGGAAAAATGAAAGCGCAGTTAGTTGAAGTTAGTTTGAAATTAGCTCAATTAGCTATTAAATACAAATGCCCTGTTGTCTGTGAAGAGTTAGATTTTGAGAGCAAGAAAGCTCGACTAAAAGAGCAATCAAAAATACTTGCTAGGATGTTGTCTGGTTGGTCATATAGTCAGTTTTTAAAGCAGTTAAGTTCAATATTAGCTAATAGAGGCATACAGTTAAAAACCGCTAATCCAGCTTTTAGTAGTTTAATCGGATTGGTTAAGTATGTTCGTCTCTACGGCATTAGTAGCGGGGTAGCTGCTGCTATTGTCATTGCCCGTCGTGGAATGAGATTATCTGAAAAACTACCTCGCTCCTTAACCGCCTATCTTTCAGTGAATGAAAGAAAGCACGTCTGGAGCGATTGGAATAAACTGAATAAATTAATTAAGTCTTGTGCTGAAATAAGAAATCGTCATTCTTATTATGGCATCTCTAACTGGGGTTTTTTGGTCAAGGAGATAGAACTAGATTCTATTTTCAAGCAGTCATGCACTAAAAATATGAGCAAACTTACGCCGTAGAGTTTTGTTTGGACAGATTTGTCCAGGTATTTAGAAACGGTTCAACGTAGTAGGCGATTCCACTATCTCCCTCTAACTGGTACTGGGGCAAGTTCTCTGCAATATAGTCTCTTTCGGCAACCGAAGGAGTGTAAAAATGAAAGTCTCCCTCACTCTGATAAAAACGATATAGCTCGATGCTGTTCTCTTGTGGAGTATCGTATGCGTAGTAAGCTACATTCTCAAAGGTGTAGTTGCTAAGATTATCCTGCACATAGTTTTTTTCCACCTCACTAATTGTATAGAGATGAACTCCAGTATTCTGGTTAAAGAAACGATAAACTGGTTTGGCGACCGTTAAAGAACCTGTATCTGAGCTAGATGCAGCCTGATAAGAAGCGCCTTCATAGACATAATTAGGCAGATTATCAATTACTGCTTGCTTTTCTATCTCAGAGGCAGTATAAAAATGAGACCCCACGCTAGGAATAAAGAAGCGGTGAACGACAGAAGCTTGATCGCCGTTGCTGGTATTAGCCCCAAAATAGTTAAGAATCTCATCTCCAGAAGCATTATTAATATCTTCAATAAATCCTGAGCCTGCGGCTGTACCATTAAAGAAATTTGTAATTTTCAGATCATCTTCGAGCCTAGCAATGCCATCACGATTAAGATCGACAATCAGATCATTACCCGATTTTGACAACCCAATTATTCCTGCTGAGGGTTGACCAATAACAATTTCAGGAAAGCTAAAGAAGCTCGAATCTTCACTTGTTGAAGTCTGACCAACGCTGGTTGCAGTTGAACTAGATGAGCTTGAATTCACGTTATCAGAATTAGGCTCATTGTCAATAATTATAATTACAAGATTGTCAAAACCAGCCGTATCGATAATTTCGCTACCAGGAGAATCTAAACGAAGCCGATATGAATCATCCCCTGAGCCACCTTCTAAAAGATCTCTACCTCCAAAATCTACTAAAAAATCATCTCCTGCACCACCAACGAGATAATTATCTCCTACACCACCAATAATTAAGTCATCTCCACCGAAACCATAAATAGAATCGTTACCTAGTCCACCTGATAGATCATCATTGAACTCGGTACCTTCATTGAGTAAGGAAAAGGCATTGTCTTGAATGATTACCGTCTCGGTATTGCGTAATATAATCTTACTTAAGGTAGTGCGTTGGATTTTAGCAATCTCGGCAGCAGAAAAAATGTTTTCATAGTACAGGTGATCGCCGTCTCGTAAAGCGATAAACTGTTCGGCAATTATGGTTTGAAAAGTTTCTCCTACTGCCACTCCAGGTAAATGGTCTTCTGCTAGCAACCCGACATAGAGATCGATATTATCGACAGTGCCATAAAGGGATTCTAAGTGAGCTTGAATTTCAACATCGCTGGTAATATCATCAAAGCTATCAACCCGCGCTAAACCATAGGCTTCTCTTACGGTATTGTAGTCATTAACGCCGTTGATCCTGCCTCGCTCAAGGTTAATAGCGAATAAATCTCTACCTGTAGTGTGGGTTCCAAAGGTAAAGAGTAGGTTACGCACATCATCAATCAGCTTTAAATCGACGTTTTGAGAAAGAGATGAACTTAATCCTCGTAAAATGGGATCAATTCCTGCTTCTTGAATAACTCCCGTAGAACGAAAAAATACTTCCGATAGAGTTAAATTACCCTCTGCTATTTCACGACCATCTATGTCTAGACGGGGAATTTCTGAGCTTAACTGTGTATGACCGATGCGAAAGGCAGCAGAACTAAAACTACGGTCTATACTAGGATTAATTGACGAGTCGTAGCCACTATATTCAGGAATCGCTACATCCCCTAAAATGCTTGGTAGATATTCGTTATAGACGATCGCCTGATATTGGGCAATATTAGTTTGACGAGCCTGTTCATAGAGCTGATCGTCTGTCCAGTCAGGATTAGCGATCGCTAATCTTTGCGCTAGACGATTGTGTTCCCTGACAAACAAAGTATGGATCGAGACTAATACTGAGTTTTCATTGGCACGAGCATCCCCTGCGGCAAATAACTCAGCAGGATCTTGCCGCGAGGGATTAGCATTGTCAAAGGATTCATCTCCAAAAGGCAGTAGATTACCTTCGCTTACCTTGAGCAAGCCGCCACTACCCGCCCGCAAATAGTCATTTCGTTCTTGATCTGAACCATAAATATTGGAACCATCAACCCAGGCTGTAATATTGTTGGGAATTTGCGCTGGGTTATCGATGCTAGTTCCTGTACCTTCAGTGAAGGCGGTAGTATCCAAAGGAATTGTAACTGTTCCTGTTGCTTCAGGATCAAGAAAAGGATCTCCTGTGGGTACATGAATTTCTACTTCTGACCCCTCAACTTCAGGAGTCAAAATAATGTCGTGGTCGACAAACTGACCAAATGCCCAGCTAAAGTTAGTCAAACCGCGATCGCTAGTAAGGATTTGATCCTGTTGCGCCAAGGTATTACTAATTTCTCTGGCGTTGGGACGATCTGACCCTGCGGGACTAGATATTCCATCACCATAATCTAAGGGTGCAATGTTAAACAAATCGCTCCCAGTTGAACCATAGTCGGGATCAGAAGAATTGTTATCAGTTCCATCTATAGAGTAGAAGCTAGTTGAGCCAGATTCGTCTATGTCGCTATTAACTGTTGAAGTGTCCATCGAACTGCTCTAAAAATTTTATAAATTGATTGGCAATTGCAAAATTCCAATCTCGGTAATTCTCAGTAATTCTATGTAGGTGAAGTTATGGAATTTAATGCAGATAATAATTATTAGAACACATTTTTCTCAATCTGTAGCTTTAATGTACACAAAGTTACAAATGTTGTTGTCAGCTTAATATAGGGTTGTGCGCCACAAAAAAAGAGAGGCGATCCTCTCTTCAAACATTTTGATTTTGTTAAAGTTAAATTAAACTCGACTTGATTGTTATATTTTATACTCGCTTTTTTTAAGAATTGCCTGAACTAAAAAAAGTCTCATCAAGCAACTTGAGTAATAATCAAGTAATACAAAATAAGACTTTTAATTAGATATAGATATGGCTGGTTTAGCTTAGGTGGCAATAAGCAGTATTAAAGTTAAATAGACCCAATTAGCGTAAAAAGCAGCTAACTAGCCAGAACAAACAAAAGGTTACAGCCGAGGCAAACTGATCTCCTCCTAAGACAGTTACTCCCCCTTGACCTAAAAGCAAATTACCCAAAGCCGTACCCAAAGCAATTCCCGCAAAAAGAGCCACAAAGCTAATCAGAAATGCTCGTCCAGAACGCCCTTCTTTACGGTTAAGAAAATAAATATTGGCGATAAAACCCAATGCCATAATCAGAGGTAGAATTGAGCCACCTGTGTTTTGAGCAAAAACGGCGATCGCAGAGAGAGTCAAGAAAATGCCAGTTGGCCAGAGAATGTCTGCTTGAGAAGGAGTATCAATTAGATCCTGAAGCCAAGCCGCAGATTGCTCATTAACCAAGGGAGGAACTTTGAGATTTTTTTCTACATTGCGATCGGGAAAACGTATTTTCTCAGGAACTTTGATTTTGCCCTCTTGACGCAATCGTAAACGATCCATAATGATCGAATCATAAGCAATCTCGACCTTTTCCAACACAGCACTATCATTACCATGCTGGTCAAAAAGCCTTTGTTTGGCAGCCTGTATTTCTTCAAAAGAAGAATTTTCTGTGACCCCAAGTTGTTCGTAGGGATTTTGTTCGCTCATCTGTTGACCTGCTATATAATATCTATTTTAAATTTTTTTACTCTAAGGGTCGAATTTTCTCTTAATATGTTTCCCAGAGACCAAATGCTGGTCCGATAAATCTGACTGTAAGCCAAACAGCAATCATCACGCCGATTCCAATCCAAGCTCCTTTAGAAGTTATTTTAAGAAACTGATCTGCTTGATTTTTGGTAATTGGTACCCAAGGAAGAATTCGCTCAGATTCCTTACCATATTGTTGACCTAGTGCTGCTTTACGACGTTTCGATTCTCCCATGATATTAACTTCTCGTAAGTTAGTTCTGGGTCGATCATAGCGTTTTCTGCGCCAGCAATAAACCAGTTCTATTTCTACATTTTATTAAAAATAATGAATTCTTCAAAAATTGTTTTCTGCGATTTTGATGGCACCATTACAACTCAAGACACTTTTGTCAGCATGTTGGAAAAATTTATGCCTGAAGTTGCCGCCAGAGTTTTACCCGCAATTTTTACCAGAGAAATAAGTCTCAAAGCAGGAATCAATCTAACTTTGGGGTCTATTCCTACCACTTATTATGCCGAAGTAATTGAGTTTATGTCTGAGCAACCAATTCGACCAGGTCTGCCAGAGTTTATAGATTTTCTTAATTATTATCAGGTACCTTTGATTGTTATTTCTGGTGGTTTGACCGCGATGGTTAGAGCTGTATTAGAGCGACAGGGATTAGCTGACAAAGTGACTGCCATTTATGCTGGAGAAGTTGATACCACAGGAGAATTTTTGAGAGTTTATTCGACGGTGGAGAGCGACACCGAGTTTATTGCTAAGGCTATGGTTATGGCAAAATATCCAACTCAAGAAAAAGTGGCGATTGGTGATTCGGTAACAGATATTAACATGTCTCTGGCTGCTGATCTGGTGTTTGCACGCGATCGCTTGATGCAATATTTAGATTTGGAAGATAAGCCCTATGTTAAGTGGCAGAATTTTTTTGAGATTAAAGATCATTTAGCCACCCGATGGCAGATTGATTAGTCGGCGCAGTAGGTTGAGAGTGAACTACCCACATCAAATCTAAGATTACGATGTCGGCTTCCTATCCAAAGGTCTGCCTCCTCATGCAAGCATGGATCGGTCTTACGTCCAGGCGATAGGCTACTCCCGCGTCCCGCAGGTCAAAGTTTTAGATTTTACTTGCACACGCGCATTTAGCTTGGATCGTAGCTTCAACAAGTCCACGCAGGAGCTATCGCTCCAAGTCGCGTCTAGCGACGCTCTACGCGTACGCGCTGCGCGGGTCGGGTTCACGTACAAGGCTAGTCCCTCTTGCCGCTATTCCCCGAATCAACAGCCCATGTCATTACCATGCAGACCTATCAGAGATTGAAATTATTTTACCACGAATGGACTACGCTGTTAGTCCCTGTCGGCAATTCATCCAGACATCGAATCGAAGATTACGACGGCACGGGCTTCTTGCCGTTGATGCTAAATTACAGTGGGATCTACTCTCAATCAGCTTGTATTTCGCGACTGTTTCTATTAATGTTAATAGGTTGTAAAAACCAAATTTGTCTTAAGTTTTTCCGAGTCATGAACTTTCTCTAAAATTAAACATAGTCATAGTTATATTTCTAATCTCAGGATCAATCTACATCAAGATCAAAGAGTTAGAGAGTGAGTCTTAGAACAAGGATGTATAATCCATTATCGTAATTATGGTCGAGTTAGCGCAACAATTGCGGTCAAGCCCTTAATTGGTAGTGAATAAGCGAAATATTAGTAATTATCAACAAATAAAAACAAGAACGAAAAATATCGATTATGGCTAAATTTGTATTTATTACTGGCGGGGTTGTATCCAGTATTGGTAAAGGCATTGTTGCAGCAAGTTTGGGACGCTTATTAAAATCACGCAATTACTCAGTGTCAATTCTCAAGCTTGATCCCTACATTAATGTCGACCCTGGGACGATGAGTCCCTATCAACATGGAGAAGTTTTTGTGACTGATGATGGTGCCGAGACGGATCTTGATTTGGGTCACTATGAGCGTTTTACTGATACTTCCATGTCTCGTCTCAATAGTGTTACTACAGGCTCGATCTATCAAGCGGTAATCAATAAAGAGAGAAGAGGAGATTACGAAGGAAGTACGGTTCAGGTAATTCCTCACATCACCAACGAGATTAAAGAAAGAATCCATCGCGTGGCTAACAATACGGGGTCGGATGTTGTGCTAATAGAAATTGGTGGGACGGTAGGAGACATTGAATCATTGCCGTTTATGGAAGCTATCCGACAGTTTCGTAAAGATGTCGGCAGAAATAATGTGGTTTACATGCA
>JBCCDL010000033.1:0-17180 GCA_039030815.1 Cyanobacteria bacterium P01_A01_bin.83
CTTGTAGAAAAGTTATTAAATAGCCTTGAAGTAGATGAAGCAGTTCAATCTCAATGGCTAATAGAGGCACAGAAACGGCGAGATGATATTTTAAATGGTTTAGTTCAGCCTATTGCTGGGGAAGAAGCCCTAGCCCAGGTTAGGCAACTCCTAGACTAATGAAGTATAGTCATTTCATCTCACTTTTGCTATTTTTCTCCTTAGCAATCCCATAAATTCAGCTTGTTTGAATCTCTCTGACTTGAGTAATTAAATCTAATGCCGCCTGTCTAATTGTCTCCTTATTTGAAGCGTTACTGCCATAGAGATGGGGATACATAATTGCCCGAGAACTACTAACTACTGCCCCCAAACCATCGGCATTAAAACAGGCTTTGATACCTTGATTCCCGCCTCCTTGTGCCCCCACCCCTGGCACTAGAAATAAACTGTTGGGGAGTTGCTTACGTAAGCGTTGTGCTGCTTCTGGATAGGTGGCACCAACCACAGCGCCAATACCGCTATAGCCAGATTCTCCTAGACTGCGATCTGAGGCTGGTTTAATTAAATCAGCCACAATTTCATAAAGATATCTCTGATCTATTTGCTGTTCTTGAACAATCGCCGCCCCAGGATTAGAGGTTTTCACACATACAAATATACCTTTACCCCATTCAATTGCTGAGTCAAAAAAAGGATCGAGACAGTCTTTTCCCAAGTAGGGAACGATAGTAATAGCATCAGCTTCTAAAGAGCGTTTTGGTTCCGTAGGTAAATAGCTTTGAGCATATGCTGTTGCAGTCGATGCGATATCTCCTCTTTTAACATCCAAAACTACCATTAAATCGCGATCGCGTGCGGCTTGCATAGTTTTTTCTAATGCCACAATCCCTGCCGAACCAAATAACTCATAGTAGGCACTCTGAGGTTTGACCGCAGGCACCAAATCGGCGATCGCATCAAGCACCATCAGATTATATTGATAAATTGCTTCTGCACCTTCAGCTAAACTACTTTGTTGATTGATTCCTTGTTGTTTTAGCCAGCTTGGAGGCATTCTCTCCAAAGCAGGATCTAAGCCGACAATACAGGGAGTTTGTTTGAGCTGAATTTGCTCAATTAGGCGGTCAATAAATAATTTCATTTAAAACATTGCCCGTATGTACTCCCGACGCATCGAGGAAATGGCATCTAAGGGGACACCTTTAGGACAGACTGCCGTACATTCGCCATGATTAGAACAGTCTCCAAAACCTTCTGTTGCCATTTGTTCGGTCATACTTAAGACCCGCTGTTTACGTTCAGGATCTCCTTGAGGCAACAACGCTAAATGAGCTACTTTAGCAGCGGTAAATAGGGAAGCCGAAGCATTGGGACAAGCTGCCACACAAGCGCCACAACCAATACAGGCAGCATAATCAAAAGCGCGATCGCTATTCTCCTTAGCTACAGGGAGGGAATTAGCATCAGGTGCAGCACCAGTTCCCACTGATATATAGCCCCCTGCGGTAACGATACGATCAAATGCTGAACGATCAACTACTAAATCTTTAATAATGGGAAAGGCTTTGGCACGCCAGGGTTCAATAGTAATCGTATCGACCTCTTGAAAGCTTCTTAGATGTAGCTGACATACCGCAGTCTGCTTTTGTTCTCCATGGGCTATACCATTAATCATCATGCCACAGGAACCACAAATGCCTTCGCCACAATCACTATCAAATGCCACAGGTTCCTGATTGTTTTTGATTAGCTGCTCGTTTAACACATCAAGTAATTCGATAAAAGACATACTGGGATGAGCGTTGGGTACCGTGTACTCAACTAATTCTCCTGCTGTATTAGGGTCTTTTTGGCGCCAGATTTTTAAGTTGATTTTCATATAATTTTGTATTTACTAAAGTGTCTGACTATTTATTTCAGGGTAATGTCAATATTCTTCTATTTAAAACTATAATCAAGCTCATAGAATCAGGTATATATTCAAAATCTTAAATAGTACATTAATTGCGAGATCTGGTTACTATCCAAATTTAAACGAGATTTAAGATCTAGCAGATTGCGATACTTGCCTTGTTGACGATTAATCACTATCTGTTGAGCTAAATCTAAATTAATCTGTGGCAAAGAAGCAAGTTCTTCCGCCGACGCCAGATTAATATCAGTTTTTTCAGGACTTAAGGGACTAAGACGATCATAATAGGCAAAAACCAAAATTGATTCATAAGGTAGAAGTTGCGGTGCAGGAACTCCAATCGCCGCAGCAATATCCTCAAGACATACTAGCTGAACTCCCATCTTGACCAACTCAACCAGAGATCGCGCCTGACGGATAGAAAATCCTGGTAATCTTAGCCAATCGTCCACCGTAGCCTGATTAACGTCGATTTTGATTCCTAATTCTATAGCGATCGCTATTTCTGATAAGGATTGAAAACGATAAAAAGGGTCGTTCGCTATTTTACGTCTCAGACCGATTTGAGAAAGTTTAAACATATTAATGGCTGATAGATAATAATTAGCAATAGGTAATTACTGTCGTCAAGCAATATGTTCTAATAGTTGACGGCGTTTTTGTTCAAATTCATATTCAGTAACTAAGCCCTCTTCCCTCAACTGATCCAGTTCTCGCATTGCTTCGGCGATCGCTTTTACTTGAGGGGATGAATTCAGATTTAAGCTATGTATACTTTTACCGTTAAACTGACGCTCGAATTGTTCTAGATCTTGAACCAAATACCATACGGCATCAATTGCTGCGGCAATTCTAGAGATTGGAGTTGACCATAATATCAGATAAACAATGCCCCAGATTGGCTGACCTAAATATAGTTTGTGCAAGCCAGAAATAGGAAAAATTGTCCCAACCAATGCTAAAGCGACAGCAACACGACGCTCTTTACGATATTTAAAAAGTTTGTCTAACACAGATCTTCAAGATTTAATTATGCTGATTAATTGAATTTTATCTAACCAGTTCTTTAACGAGTTCGTTGTAAAGTAATCTGGTAGCTTTGAATAGTATTCGTATTAAAGCATCTTTTTCCTGAACTGTCTGTCGTAATTCCTGGTAGCGATTGCGGTAGCTAGCTATAGGCATCACCTAATTTTCTGCCAATATCTGACTTGATCCGATAATTCGAATGATTAAACATTCGATTATAAGCATCAAAACTTTGATGAGTGATCGCTTATGCCAGCAAATCTAAATGCTCAACATCTAGTTTCAATCTTGGAAATGTTGTAAATGTATGATGAATATTAGCGTCAGTTATCAGTAATGCCATAGCGATCGCCGAAACTGTTAAGCTATTACCTAATTTCTTCTTTATTTTTTCTTTTAAGATTTATTAGGACATTTAGCACAGCTTTCAGCAGTCATAAAAATTAATTTTATCTTGAGATACAAAGTAGAGATTTCTCAGGATAAACTAAATTTTCAGAGACTGTTTCGGGATGAAAAATTAAGACAAAATTAGGCAAGGAAGAAGACGGGGACAGGATGACGGGGTGATGGGGTGACGGGGTAACAAAAAGATGAGATGGGTTTTTGATACTCTCTATTCCCTACTCATTACTCGATATCCTTGACGATTTAATGTTTACTTTACAAACACACTCTCAGGGTATTGGTACGATCTTAATTACAATAACCTTATAAGCTTAAACACCTGGATGCCAATAACTGAACAAAACAAATCTGTGCTAATTAAAAATTGAAAATACTTGAAAAATGATTGATAGCAGAATAACAACTATACATCCAATTTGAAGTTTAAACAGATACTTGATATTTTTTTCCAGCCGCTCTTGATTATGTTTCATACGATCCACTTTAAATTGAAGATGAGAATCGCGATCTCCTTGTCGTGACATCTCTCGCTTGAGGATAGCTTCAATTTTACGCTCTAATTGCTCTTCATTACTAATATCTTGATTTTTTATCAAACTATCTTCTATTTGATGAAGCGCTTTATCCAAATATTTAAGTTGTCGTTTGATCTGTGAAATTTCTTCAACTTCTGATTGAGTGATAATAATTTTCTGAAGATATTTTTCGGTCAATTCGACACTCAATTGAAAATAACCTTGATTAGCATAGTAAATAGCAGTTTTAAGCTCCTGTGGTGTAGTAGTTTTGAGTAAATATCCTTTAGCACCGTTTTTTAGAGCTGCACTCAGGTGCTGTTCATTGTCGTGTACGGTCAGAATCAGAACTTTTATTCTAGGAAACTTTTGAGAGATGATTTTTGTAGTCGTCAAACCATCCATCTTTGGCATTTCTAGATCCATCAAAATTACGTCAGGCTGTAAATCTGGGATCTTAGCTAATGCCTCTTGTCCATCCTCTGCAAAACCTACTATCTTAATATTTGTCTCAGATTTAAGATTAGTTTCTATTAGCTTGTGAGTCAAATTCTGATCGTCAACAATAAGAACTTTAATCATGTAAAATTACAGCTATAGGCTTAATGTAAATTAGTAATAATACGCTTAAATTACTTTATTTCAAATTTACTGATTAAGTATACATTTTTCTTCGTTGAATATTCAATGTAATTTAACTTCTAATATAGTAACCAAAAATCATTTAAGCAATTGGGACAGTGCAAACTGTTTGGTTTTGTTATATGTCTATAATAATCACTCATCTAAATGTTTTATTCCAAGGGTTAAACGGTATGCTTTTTTGATTGCATTAGAAACTAAATTATTTTGACCATAACTATGGATAATAACTTGTTCATCTTCAACGTGATTTAGATCAATATACCAATTGCTATAATATGTTAACAAAACAAAATTATATTTTTGCTACTCAATAAGTTTTAATCATTTCCTCAATAGACTTGTTGCATAAATCCTTCACTTAGTAGAGTTTTTGACAAATAACAGATGGCAAGTGATAAGCAAAGGCGAGAGTTTTAAGGGCGTAAATGTGACAAACAAAGGCCCTTTGCCACGCCCCATGCTGACTGCCTGACACAAGTACCTCAAACCCTCTCTATCTAAAGGTTTTGCCTTTTTAATTAAAAAGTTATTTTTGGCTCAAGCGATGCTGACCGCTAGCTGAGTCTTCGACTTGCGTATGCTTCCGCAATCGCTTGAAAGCATTAAGATAGTGTACCAGCAAAATCCAATTTCCCCGAAAAATATAGAATTGACATAGATGTGTCGGGCAGCCAGCGCCGCATGTTTTTCTCACATTGTTGACGAGTCGTAACCTTAAGGTTTCCTCAAGCTTGCGACCGACGAGTGCTTGCACTGCCCCCATCAACCCATGTACTAATAACTTTTGAGGCTAAAAAATATTCGTGCCAGAGATCTAATAAAAGACTCAATAATTATTTATATATAGCTTTCTTCATAATTCATAGCTCAAAAAAAGTAAGAGCATATTCAACTTTTGTTAATATAAGTTATTAAAGCTAGTCATAAGAAAAGATTGGTATAGTATTCTTGCATTAATGAAAAACATTTAACTCAAGTCAAGCAATAGACATCAGTCAATCTGCAACAGAGATGAGATAATTTTCAACTAAGCTTAGACTTACGCCCTAGAAAAGTGAAAACTGCTGCATGGCAGCACAAGATCTGAATCAATTTATTCTTGAGATATATCTAGAACAAATATATTTCGCACCAACTCTAAGATTTATCCCAATGCTCACTGAGTCAAGATAAATCTTAGAGCACCACATCTGAGTCAATCAAGCGCTCTTCAAATATAGGTAAATATAGAATGCTAGCTGCCGAATGCAAGTTCAGTAATAAAATTCAATGTCATGTTGAAAATGCAGCTATAATGGGAATCAAATTATGAGCTACATCTAAATTAAAATTAATAATCCACAGCAAAGTTATTTTTGCTCAGTATCTTTCTAACTTACCAGACTTATGTCAACCAAGTACTAAACCAAATAGCAATGGTACTTATGCTAACTCCAATCACAACTGCCACAGGCAAAATTATTCCTGTGTTAGTCATTTTAACTATGGGTATAGAAATAGCCATCATTCCCGTTGCTAAACACCAGATAATAGCGGTACTGCCAATTTTTGCACCCTGTCCTTCCATTATTTTTGCTTCTATCTATACTTATCCTTATTTATTAAGTCATAGATTATCTATACATAGTTTACTTTTAAGCAAAAACTTTAGATTTTGTTAACAAAAATCTTGGTACTTTGGTGAGACTCGCACTTTGTAAGATTACTTTGATGGTTTTTATCTGCAACCATCTCCCTATAAAAATTCTAATTGCCTTAGAAGATTTCAAATATCCAGTCGGATAATGTTGCGAAATATAATTTTTAAATAAATAAAATTCAAAATATTGTCACGAATAGAATACCAAGATAATTCCAGAGCAATCTCATTAAAATCATGGAATAATTAACTGGGAAGAGGTTTCAATTTTTGTCATTTTACAGTTAACAAATCCATCTCGGAAATTCTGATCTGCAAAAATTTCAAAAATAGATACGATTACCCTGTAGGTAATGCTGAATTCAAGATTAACTTCCTGACCTAAAAAATCAAGAGGAAACCCTAGGCACTCGTGATGACCGTCAACCCATGTCGGGGCTTTGAACCCATATATTAAACAGTAAACTATGATTTTATACAGGAATTGGAGAGTTATAGGAGTAGGTTTGATCTCAACAGTAGCTCACTCTAGCAAAACTAGTTTAGATTAAAGGTCAAATTTAATACACTATGCCAGCATGGTATGTTATATTAGTTCCTGTTGCAAAAACGTATTCATCATTATCCATACCTGGGGGTATGGCGGAATTGGTAGACGCTGCGGATTTAAAATCCGTTGAGGGTAATACTTCGTGGGAGTTCAAGTCTCCCTACCCCCATTGTGCGCTTGCAATCTCTATCTTTCACTCTCACGAAGCATTACGCCCCACGTATTTTTACTCAATCCTTACTCATTTACGACTATAACTAAAAGCCGAAGGCGAGTAAATAGGGAACAAACATACCTCAATTATTTAACCACTTAAATCAAAAGCACAAAAAACGGGCTGCATTATACCGCTACCCCGTCATTATGTCAAATTGGATTTTCAACTGAATTTAGCTGTTAGAGAGAAGCTCTTCTTAACTTCAAAATCACTTCATCACTTAATTCGTTTATCTTTTCAATCTTTCGCTCAAATCAGATGAATTTGGCTCAGTTTCTAATGGTTCAATTTCTTTACCTTCAGCCCACTCCAGGACAATCTAATTAACAGCATCACTGTTAGATATTCCTCTGTCTTTGGATACCTTTTTAACAAGTATTTGATTGTCTCCCCAAAGATAATAATTAATCCCAAGATTTTTTTCTGTGTATCTCATTTACCCTCCAAGTATTAGTTTTTCGTAAACGTGTCACGTTCTGTGTCACACTTTTCAAATACGCCTCCTAGCTTTCCTTTACCGAATGTATTTTCTAATCCTGTAACAATTATTTTTTTCTCTTTCAGTGTAAACTCTATAATTCTTCTATCCTTTTCGCCATACTCCTTTTTGTAATCGCATTCCCAAATCAAGCATCATCTCTTGAATAGCTTTAGCTTTGGGTGCTTCAAATAACCAGCCCATTTCAACCCAATTCCTAACCTGTGTCCTGAGCTGAGCCGTATGAATCATTAGTGGTCTACCACCATTTCTGGCGTTCTCTTCTTCTTGCTTGATAAAATCCTTTTGCCAACAAATTACGGCTGGCATTTTCGTCCCGGTCGAGAATACAGCCACACTCGCAAGCATGGGTTCTTTCGGACAAGGATTTTTTGACAATGCGACGGCAAGAACTGCATTGTTGACTAGTGTATTACGTTTGCAGACGTTTAAGAGCTTTTTCCGATTTTCTCAGATGACGAGGATTTTCAACCTTATTACCTCGATTATCGGTATAGAAGTGCATCAACCCAACATCAAGAGCAATTACTTGCTCAGTTGGTTCGACTGCTTCAATTCGGTCAATGGCAACGCAAAATTGGACATAATACCCATTTGCTCTACCCACAACTCGAACTCTTTTAATTTGTGAGGGTTGATAGTAGTTCAGGTCGAATGCTCCAACCAGGCGAAATTTACCAGCTTTAAACCCGTCGGTGAAAGTTATGGATTACCTGTCAGAAGAAAGTTTGTAGCCAGTAGTTTATCGGGTAAGGTTCGAGAGTCACCTCTCTCCCCTCCCCTAAGAACCGTGCTTGACACTTTCGCATCACACGGCTCAAGCCATACTTCCAGCTTTGAACTTGGTTTTTGAATGTTCTTGTTTATGACACGGTGCGTGTAGGTGGATTAAGTTCTCAGCGTCGTCTGAGCCACCATTTTTAACAAGAACTATATGATGTGTCTCAATATTGACAAGTTTTACTCGACTTTCTGGGGTTTTAATTACCTCCTTGTCTACCCCTGGTGTGTTTTTGCCTGAATTATCTTGAGTAATTCGTCTTACAGATTCTAATAAATTTGCGTAGCTTCGTAACAACAATTTCTGCAACGTGAGTTCGACGAAAATTTTTCAAACAAAGAAAAGGCTGAGACTTATGCTAAAAGTAGTGTTTCAACAGATGCGGCGAACTAAGCACCTTTCTCAGCTATGGAATTAAAATCTCGTCTCGATCTTACCGAAATTTTCTGCGATGTAGATGATTTTTATCGAAGTTTTGAACAATACTGTCGTTCTATCCCCCAGCTAACGGCGATCGAGCTTCGAAAAAAGGTGTCGCTCTCGTATGAGTCTCAGTGAAGTAATGACCATCGTAATTGCTTTTCATGGCAGTGGTTACAGAACGTTTAAAGAATTTTACACCTTACAAGTAAGACCTCATTGGCAAAAAGCATTCCCTAAGTTGGTTAGCTACAACCGTTTTGTGGAATTAATGCCTTGGTCGATGATGCTGTTATGTTGCTTCTTACAGACGAGAAAGGGAGAAGTTACTGGTATTAGTTTTATTGATTCAACACCAATAGAGGTTTGTTGTCCTAGTCGTAGCTACTCTCACAGGGTCTTTGAAGGATTGGTCGGATGGAGCAAAAACTCTGTGGCTTGGCATGCAGCAAGCGAAGCTTGCAAGCGTCACGCAGTGGCGCGACTTGGGCGCATACGCCCTGCGATTTAAACTCCATTTGATTATTAATGACAAAGGTGAGTTATTGGCTTTTAAGCTAACTACATGCGGGCAAGCCCTTTGTGGAAACGTAGATGATCGTAAGCCTGTCCCTGATATGACCACTGATATCATCGGCAAACTGTTTGGAGACCGAGGTTACATTTCTCAAGCACTTTTTGAACAACTTTCTAAAGTTTTGCCGACAGACATTTTTCTTCAAGTTTGGTTTTAATCTGCCAAGAGACATTATCAGAGCTAAAGTATTGCATTAAGTCTTGAAGTAACTTAGTATCGAGTCTATCTAAAGAATCCAAAAGACTGACAATCAAATCAACTTCTTCAAGGTCACTATTTCTCAAGCGATCGCATATTGGATCTATAGCATCTTTTATTCCTGCCTGTGCTAAATGTTGAGCAGCTAAAATAGCATATTCTTCATCATAATTAAATTCTGACTGAGAGCAATTGAAGCGATTTGTAAATCCTTAATCCCAATCATTTTCCCTTGGGCTTCTAACCGAGCATTCAATCTACCAAATATTAGTGCAGCAGCATCATCGAATGGTAGAGATACAAATAAGTTGAGAAGTTCCTGTTGTTTTCTGTAGGTGCGGTTTGGATTGCGACTCTTAAACGCACCATAAGCAAGTTCGGATTTAACAATCGAACACGTAAAAACCTTTGTCAAATCTACTTCTCGAAATTTCTTTCTGATTTCTGGAGATTACGCTTCGCGTAGCCTTCGGATCGCCCATTTAAATACCTAGCCCAAACATTTGTATCGAGCAAATAGCTCATGCTATTTCTGTAGGACTGTGTTCCTCAATTGAAATAGGGTCATCTTCCAAACAGCCATAAAACTCATCTACAGTTTTGTGTAGATCTTGATCACTACTCGGTTCTACTGCTTGATAGACCACTACTAAATCCAATTCTTTGTTAGTAAATTGCGCGGGTAGCTGTAGAGTCAATTTTCCATCAGCACCAACCTTAGCTTTTAGACTAATACTATTCATTATGATTTCTCTACAATGTTTCAATAATTATAAAATATGTCCTATCACCCCAGATTTATACTCCGCGTTATCTTAAATAGTACATACGCTCACCTTAACAGGGGTAGAGCTAAGAGCTAGGGCGAAGCCCTTTATCTAATTCATCGTATTCTTGATAGTCCTTTTGCCAAGTGACGTTTTTTCTAGTAATGTTTATTTGACAGTTTTTTAAAGCACTAAAAACCGATAAATGAGCCAAATATCTTCCCTCCACCACTAAAAGCCAGGCATACGGAAACGGTATCTGCAT
This sequence comes from Cyanobacteria bacterium P01_A01_bin.83, assembly GCA_039030815.1. Lineage (GTDB taxonomy): Bacteria > Cyanobacteriota > Cyanobacteriia > Cyanobacteriales > Xenococcaceae > Waterburya. The sequence continues at coordinate 10,405 of JBCCDL010000033.1, forward strand.
CTTGAAAAATAAAATCAATTAATGACTAAGCTCTGTTGTAAGCTTGTAATAATATTTCAATGTAAGAAGAATCAGCAGCAAGTTCAAACCGTAAACTTCCCTTATGTTTATGGAAAAGAGCAACAGAAGGGTGCCTTTTTGCCAAATTTTTCTTTGATTTGTTCTCTCCTGAGTTTTATTTATTTCTAACAAGTTTTTGAGACACATTAAAGAAAATCTTAAAAACAAAGAGAATTGGATGATTCTCAGCATGATTGTAGACAATCAAACATAAATTTAATAAAAGCTATCAAATTGTCAAATATTATTCATGAAAACTACAGTTTATTCCCCCAAGCCAGAAACTAAACCGATATTTTTTGTTCTCGAAGATCATCCAGAGGTAGCAGAGAATAACTGCCTCTATCTTCAAAAAATCAAACCCTCTGCAACCTGCATCGCAATCAATCAGCCTCAACAAGCATGGGAAAGGCTAAAGTTGGAAGTACCTTCTCTTTTTGTGATCGATCTTCAGATTGGCAATCTTACAGGGGAACAATCAGCCCAAGATAGTTTGCAACTATTAGAGGACATCTTTACTAATTTCTCAACCTTAAATATTTTGATTTACAGTAGCGAACATAGTTACCTGCGACCTTTAAAGAATTTAATCGGTAAACATCAGGGTGGTTTTGTGGTTACTTCTAAAATGGAACGACGCAAACATTTTATTCAAGGGGCTAAGAATGCTTTAGCTGGAAAACTGGTTCTTCCTCCAGATTTACGACAGGAACTAGATTTATCTGCGATTGAAACTCAAATTTTATATCTATTAGGACAAAAGTATTTAACCGATAAAGCGATCGCTCAGGAGTTAAATATCTCGGTTCGTAAGGTACAAAACCATATTCAGCAATTGAAGTACAAGTTAGAACTAGATGATTTAGAGCCTAATTCTACTAGCTTTCGGGTCGCTCTTTCTATGGAGGCTGCCCGTCGTAAATTGCTGTTGATTTAAGTGGTATGAGCAAGATTACTTTTTGACTGAGAATGATTTTCTCATCTTTATGAGTGTCATTTATCCCTAAAATTTACGGTAATAAGAGCGAAAAATTGGCTAAATGTATCAAAAATATTTCTGGCTTTAAAGTAAGTGCCGTCTATAATCTAAGATGATCTTTGATCGGCGATTGCACTTCTAGCGTAGTTTGATACAATTTATGACTGATATTCGACAACTAATCGCTCAAGAATTTTCTTTACCCTCAAGTAATATCAATAATGCTCTCAATCTCTGGTTAGAAGGAGCTACTGTCCCTTTTATTGCCCGCAACAGTAAATCAGAGTATAAGCTATCTCAGTAAATATTATGTTTGACTTAATAATTGAACTAAATCCCAATGAAACGGAAGAAGAAATCGATGTGTATAGTTTAGGTAACATTACCATAAACGGTAAATATGGTTCGTTGACTTCTAAAAGAGATAAGCCTCCCTTTCAAGATACGATGATATTTATTGATATTCCAGGGCTTCTTGATTCTGCTGTTGATTTAGTTACTAAAGGTCAAAGAATGTATGAGTATATTGCTTCCGATAGTTCTTTTGTATTTTGGATAACCAATAGAAAAAATAGAGATATATTTATAATTACTGATTTTCAAGACAGGATTGTCTCAAAGTCAACAGCAACGGAATTAGTGCAAAGTATCTGGCAAGGCGTTGATAGTTTTATTAGTTTGTATAGACCTTTTCTTAAAGATAATAGTATCGCTATGGATTTAGATGACTCGATAAATAAATTTAGAATCGAATTTTCACAAATATTAAATCTATCGGCAAAATAAATAAAATTCTTGAATTAATCAATAATAGTAAATTTATTTTTTTCCCAATATTTATTTTTTATGACTGACATTTTTAAGCTTATAGCTGATGAATTCTCTTTACCACTACGTAATATCAATAATGCTCTCAATCTCTGGCTAGAAGGAGCTACCGTCCCTTTTATTGCCCGCTACCGCAAAGAACAAACAGGTTCACTCGACGAAGTACAGTTAAGAGACATTTTTGAACGCTACACCTATCTCGATGAATTAGAGCAAAGAAAGTCAAAGATTGTTAATGAAATTGAGTCTCAAGGTCAATTGACTCCTGAGTTAACTGCAAAAATAGCAGCTTGTTTTAATAAAACTGAACTTGAAGATTTATATCTGCCCTATAAACCAAAACGACGCACTAGGGCGACCATCGCCAAGGAAAAAGGACTGGCACCATTAGCCGACTGGATTGAGTCCCATAACAAACCCCAGATAGTCAACGTCTCTTTAGATTCGGAAGCGGCAAAGTATATTGACCCTGAGAAAGGAGTTGAGAATAAGGAGCAAGCTTTAGCAGGAGCAGCAGATATCTTGGCAGAGCAAGTAGCAGATAATGCCGAAATCAGAGCTTATTTGCGCGATTATTTCTTGAAAAGAGGCGTATTTGTTTCAAATATTAAAAGCGATCGCCCTCAAGGCAGTACTAAATATGAAATGTATCGCAACTATAGCTATGGTGTGAGTAAGATCCCTCCTCATAACGTCCTGGCTTTATATCGCGGTGAAGCAGAAGGCATACTTAGCATTAATATTGCTTTTGAAGAGTCGGAGATATTGGCTTATCTAGAACAAAAAGTGATAGATACTAAATACCCAAGTCTAAGAGCATTTTACCAAACAATGCTTAAAGATTCCTTCAATCGACTACTAAAACCTGCTTTAATTCGAGAAGTAAGAAGCGATCGCCAGTCATATGCCGATCTTGAATCAATCAAGACCTTTGAAGCGAATCTCCGCCATCTTTTGTTAGCTTCCCCTGGGGGGAGAAAATCAACTCTGGCAATTGATCCTGGTTTTCGTACTGGTTGTAAGGTGGTGGTGTTGTCTGACACAGGGCAATACCTTAAATACCAGGCTATATTTCCTCATTCAGGAGAGGGAAAACGTCAGCAAGCAGCACAGGTTGTCAAAGATCTAATAGAGCAATATCAAATTGAGTTAATTGCTATTGGCAATGGTACGGCATCGCGAGAAACGGATCAATTTATTACTCAAGTGCTTCAGGACACCAAGACCCAGCCGATCAAGGTGATGGTCAATGAATCAGGTGCATCGATTTATTCCGCTAGCGATGTGGCACGGTCAGAATTTCCCGATTTAGATCTGACTGTGCGGGGGGCAATTAGCATTGGCAGAAGATTACAAGATCCCTTAGCCGAATTAGTCAAAATAGATCCCAAATCCATTGGGGTAGGGCAATATCAACACGATGTTAATCAAAAGCTGCTCAAGCAAAAGTTAGAAGAAACTGTGTCAAGCTGCGTAAATTATGTCGGAGTTGACTTAAATACTGCCTCCAAAGAATTATTAACCTTTGTCTCAGGAATTTCCCCCACAATTGCTAACAATATTGTGGCTTACCGCAATCAAACAGGAGGATTTAGTAATCGCCAAGACTTATTAAAAGTAGCCAAGCTGGGCAAAAAAACTTATCAACAAGCAGCGGGATTTCTGCGGATTCGGGGCGGCAATAATCCCCTAGACAATACGGCAGTACATCCAGAAAGTTACGGTTTAGTCAAACAAATTGCCCAAAGTTTAAATATACCTTTAGCACAAATTACTCAGGCTAAAGAACGAATTAAAAGTTTAAATTTAAACCAGTTTGTTACAGAGGATATTGGTTTACCAACTCTCAAAGATATAGTTGCCGAATTAGAAAAACCAGGGCGAGATCCCAGAGATGAATTTCAGTACGCTACTTTCAAAGAAGGAGTGTCCCAAATTAATGATTTAAGCGAAGGCATGATTCTCGAAGGAGTAGTCACCAACGTAGTTAACTTTGGTGCTTTTGTCGATGTCGGAGTACATCAAGACGGCTTAGTTCACATATCTCAATTATGCGATCGCTTTGTCTCAGATCCTAATGAGATTGTCAAAGTAGGACAGGTGGTTAAAGTCAGAGTATTAGAAGTAAATGAAAAACTAAAGCGCATTGGATTATCGATTAAACAGGCTTGATACTAAATCCTTTTCACATACAACATTTAAAAGACCAGTTTGAGGTAGTAGGTAGTAGGGTTTAATATCGTTTTACTTTTTGGTTAAGACAGCTAAATGTTAAATGATTAATGTTCAATGTTTAATGTTTAATGTTCAATGAAACTACTCCGTAAACATTTAATAAAATCTATTCAGTATATTTACCGAATGAATTTAAAATAATTAAGATTCATATAATTAGTAACAGGCTCGATGGATAATCAACTGCTATGGCATAATTTTTACCAAGAACTCAATCAACCAGATGAACAGATTGATCTTGCTAAAGCTTCTCTATACTTTGCTCAGGCAGAATATCCTGACTTGGATGTTGAGAAGTATCTTAACTTTTTAGAAATAACTGCTGAAAAAATAAAAAAACTGTTACCTCCAGAAGGTTATCCTCTAAAGGTTGTTCAGACAATAAATAACTATTTATTTAAGCAGCTTAAGTTCCAGGGTAACAAGCTCGATTACTATAATCCCGATAATAGTTTTTTACACCACGTAATTGAGCGCAAATTAGGTATTCCTATCAGTCTCTCGGCAATATATCTAGCGATCGCTAAACGCCTCAATTTTCCGATGGTAGGAATTGGTATGCCAGGACATTTCTTAATTCGTCCTGAATTTGAAGATGTTGGGATCTTTATCGATCCTTTTAACCAAGGGGAAATTTTGTTTATTGACGATTGTCAAGCAAGATTAGACGAAACTTATCAGCAGCAGCTCAAGTTAGATCCTAGCTGGTTGGCACCTATCAGTAACAAACAGATTCTAACCAGAATGCTCAACAATCTCAAATATATCTATCTACACCGTCGTGATCTGGATAAAGCCTTATCAACCATGAGCGGTATTATTAAGATTGTGCCTGATAACTTTTCCGAAATTCGCGATCGCGGTTTGCTCTATTACCAAATTAACCGCTGGTCAGAAGCTATTATTGATTTAGAATATTTTCTCAAGGTATCACCTGATAGTAACGATGCCCCCATGATTGAAATTTTGTTAGCTAAGATGAATCGAGTATCCTAACAATCGTCGCTAAATTTGGTCAAGCAGCATGAATTTAGAGCAACAGTTGTCAGTAATCATCGATAATGCCGAAAATCATGGTGTCCCAGCACTCGTAATCGAAAAAGCGATCGCCCCAGTCTTAAAATCATTTGCCCAGCAGCTAAAGCATCTGGAATATTATGTTCTGCAAAACCTTGAAGAGGACTGGATCTTAACTACCATTACCAATCCGCAATTAAATCAGGACAAAAAGGTTATTTATGCCTTCGTTAGCGTGCAGGATGCAGCATCTTTTCAAGGAACAAATAATCCCGACCTAATTGCTATGCCGATTGGTGTAATTCAGCTTTTATTTAGGCTGTTTTCACTACAGCAGGTAGACAGCATAATTTTTCTTGAAGATAGTCAAAATCTCAATCGCGGAGTCGAAATTCAGCGAACTCAGTTAACGCAGCTAATCAAACAGGAACTTGAACTGTTAAAAAATGCTCCTACTGATATCGCCTAAAATATTTGCCATAAAAGTTCACTTTACAAACAAATATTGACATTTATATCAAATGTATCCAGAGTCTTTAATCACCTATACTAGCCTCGTTATAATTACGGTTTAAATTGACGATTATTGTAGTTGGGGTAAAGCTTATTTTGGCGACAAAGCAATTAGCTCCTCAGCTTTGTGATCGTCCCTAGCTAGATCGTTTTCGTATCTCCTAGTACCTGAAAAGTATCACGGCACTTGAAGCACATGTCCAACGCTCAAAATTTCCCTAATTCCCTCAAAAACTCACGATCTAACCTCTTACATCAAGAATGGGTTGACTACAATCGTTTTGATCATCAAGGAGAATATCCTTGTCCCGTATGCCGTCATGGCAAGGTAGCCCAAATGCCCTTGATGGAGACGTTTGCCTGTAACTTTTGTCAGCACATTTTTACTACTAACTTCGACAAACAGTTAATGAAGATGGCAGACAGCCAACTTCCTCTTACCTGGTATTGGAATGGTAAGGTCTGGAAAGGTATTCATCGAGAAGGTGCCGAAGTTGGCTGGACGTATATAGTATTTGCGATCGCTTTCGTAGCAATGCCGACGGCAGTTATCAGTATTGGGGTCTATCTATTTCCCCCAATGAGTGGCAGTTTTCTGTCTTGGTTGCCTCTAGCTTGGGCAGTTTTAACCTTCGCCGCACATTTATCCTGTGTCATCTGGCTCATTATTGAATATTACCAGTTTCCCATTTTTCTTTACATCAGAGCCTTGAAAAGAAAGTTGTCTAGTGGAGCAAACTACTAACATTGATCATTGATCATTGAACATTTATCATTAATTTGAACGAGTTAATGTTCAACTTTAGACGGTTGACATGCATGGGTGCCAGTCTGCGAGTCAACCTTAACACCGCGATTGACAGAGAGAGCCTAACGGCTCAAGACGGCGCATCGCGGTGAGACTGAGTCTAATCTTAGACCCAAGCGCCTCACGTGCTAGCGTCCCTTTGCTGCGAAGTTAAGCAGCATCCCATGCGCCCTAGTCGCGCTACAATGTTCAATGATTTAGATTATGGATTAATTATTAGGAGCAATTGGCAGAGTTCTGCCTTCGACGCGGTCAAAGTAAGGCATTACCTCTTCTGTGTAGTCAATCGGTAACACGGCACAGACGTTTTCGTGAGGACGGGGGATAATTACCCAA
>JBCCDL010000034.1:0-17141 GCA_039030815.1 Cyanobacteria bacterium P01_A01_bin.83
AGACAACTTAAAGCCTTTTGTGCCAAAGGTTCAATTTTGACAAACCACTGGGTCGATAATAACGGTTCAACTGGTACTTTACCGCGATCGCTGTAGGGAACGCTATGGCGATAGTCTTCAATCTTAACTAAATTGCCTAATTCATCCAGTTTTTTAACCACGTTCTTGCGTGCGACAAAGCGATCCTGTCCTTGGAACTCTCCTGCATTCTCGTTAAGGCTACCATCCTTATTCATAATATTGATCATGGGCAGGTTATGACGTTTGCCCATCTCAAAGTCATTAGGATCGTGGGCTGGAGTTACCTTAACGCAACCCGTACCAAATTCCATCTCGACAAACTCATCACCAATTATAGGAATCTCACGACCAACTATGGGCAGAGTCAGAGTTTTGCCAATATAATCCTTATATCTTTCATCATTAGGATTAACCGCAACTCCCGTATCACCCAACATAGTTTCAGGGCGAGTAGTCGCAACTTCCATGTAGCCACTACCATCAGTCAAAGGATAGCGGAAGTGCCATAAATGCCCATCAACCTCCTGCTTCTCGGCTTCCAAATCCGATACCGCCGAAAGAGAGGCAGGACACCAGTTAACCAAATAATTCCCCCGATAAATCAGCCCTTCTTCGTAGAGTTTGACAAATGCCGTCTTCACCGCCTGAGACAAACCTTCATCCATCGTAAACCTTTCTCTTGTCCAGTCGGCAGATACCCCCAGACTCTTTAACTGGTTGATAATAGTCGTGCCAGACTCTTCCTTCCAAGCCCAAGCCCGTTTTAAATATTCTTCTCGTCCGAGATCTTCACGACTTTTACCTTCGGCTTTAATCTGCTTATCAACAATGGTACTCACCGCAATACTGGCATGATCCGTCCCAGGCAACCATAGTGTATTGCGCCCAATCATGCGATGGTAGCGAATCAATGTATCGATCAGCGCACTTTCAAAAGCATGTCCCATATGTAAACTCCCCGTAACGTTGGGTGGGGGAATTACAATACAGTAGGGTTCGCCTTCAGCATTAGGATCAGCTTTGAATACTTCCTTGTCCGCCCAATATTGTTGCCACTTGGCTTCGGTTTGCTTGGGATCGTATTGAGTCGAGAGATTACTTTCAGTTGCGGTCATGTGACTAGCAGAGAGTTAGGTATTTTGTCGGGTAGGGCAGAGACATCGCTGCCCCCTTCCCCCCTCAGAACCGAGCGTGCAAGTTTCCAAGCACTCGGCTCAAGCATTATCATTCTTTCTGGTAGTGTATCTTATGATGGCAATATAAATGCAGCCAGACTAAGTTTGTCACCTCATCTTTTCCACCTTCACATTTAGGAATTTTGTGATGAAGGTGTAGCGGTTCATCGTTAAATATCGATTCACCACAGATGGGGCATTTATACTTTTGTTTGTAGGCTATAATTTCTTTCTTCTTGTTCCATTTCTTGGTTTCGGACTTTGCTCTGTTTTCGTTTCTTTTTGCCCAGTATTCTATTAGTTCTGGGTCATCAGGTGAAGACCTTTGGCGTATCAGAGAATGTCTTTCTATTTTTGTCCAAGAAAATTGGAGCATATGATTTCCTGACTGTTTATCTCCAAATACCCATTTGTTGTTAGGTCTTTGAAGATTTAATCTTCCCCAGTATTTCTCTTGTGTCCATTTCTTAGATTTATTTGGATGGGTTCGTTTAACGTACCTTACCTGTCTAGTAAATAGATAGTAATCTAAGAGTGAGAAGGTTTTGGAAGAGACTACCTTATTTAAGTAGTTAGCTTTTCCTCGAATTACTGGGTTGATTTTTCCTATTAATTCATTAACGCTTTTTCCTATGTGGTTGAGAAATGTTTCTCGAATGTCACTTTTAGTCTGTTTAATGAATTTTTTACTAGGTTTAATCAGGAGCTTATAACCTGTTTTCGTGTTATTGACTTTGTATTGTCTAATGTTGAACCCTAGAAAATCAAATCCTTCCGTGATATGAACAATTTGGGTTTTTTCTTCGGATAGTTGTAATCCTCTGATTTTTAGCCACTTGTTTATTTCATATCGTGCTAGTTTCGCATCTTCTTTGGTTTCACATAAAATTACAAAATCATCTGCGTATCTCACTATGATTCTTTTGCCTTTACTCCGCCCGTATGTGTCGTATTTGACTTTAAGGGCTGATTCCATGCCGTGAAGGGCAATGTTGGCTAGAAGCGGTGAGACGATGCCACCTTGGGGTGTTCCGCTTTTTTGAGGATGAAATGTGTTGTTATCAACATATCCCGCTTTCAACCATTCTTTAATTAGTCTTCTACCTGGAAAGTTTCCAATTGTAGAGAGTAATTGTTCGTGATTGATATTGTCGAAGCACCCTTTGATGTCAGCATCAACCACCCATTTTTTCTTCTTGTTTGGACGTACTGCTTGGTAAATCTTACCAATAGCGTCATGGGGGCTTCTGCCTGGACGAAAACCGTAGCTTATTCCCTCAAATTGAGATTCCCAACAAGGTTCTAATGCGTTTTTTACAATTGATTGTAAGCATCTATCCCTTATTGTTGGTATTCCTAGAGGGCGTTTTTTGCCATTTGATTTAGGTATGTATACCCTTCTGACAGGTTTAGGTTTCCAGTCTTGGTTGTTAACTAAATCTTCAACCATTTTTCCTCTTTGTCGAGGTGTTTTGACTAGTACCTTGTCTATTCCAGCGGTTTTCTTCCCTTTGTTATCCTGTGTTGCCTTCCTTACGGATAGCAGTATATTTGAATAACTTCGGAGAGTTAGCCGTTGAAGATTACGGACTTTGCGCCAGTTACCAGATTGAGTTGCTTTAAATATGCGCCGTCTTAGATTCCTAACATTATTGAAGGCATTTTGCCAATCGACTTCATGCCAATCTGTGGTTCTCGTGGTTACGTTTGCACTAGGCATCTAACTTTTCCCTTTGAGTTCGGTTTCTTTACCTTGTCATATAAAGCTGATATCACCTGTCTACGTCAGCACTCTTTCGAGTTGGGTATTGCCCTATCCGTCCAGTTATTTATTCCTGTTCCCTTACGGGCGACGGCATTCGCTTTTTAGACATCCTCTCCCCTCTCAGGGGTTAGGCTTTCCTTACGGTTAGCTTACTTAGGGGTTCGACCCTCCCTAAGACCTAATAGGGGTTTTCCCGTTCCACACCCTTGAGATGCGATGACTTTAGATTCCTGCTATACTCCTATTTAAACGAGTTAATATCGGTAGTCAGCTTCGATGAAATTGCTGGATTCCGTCGAAGTTAAGATATATGCCTATGACATCTTTTCTTTTTAACTCTACGTTCTCAATCATCTTTAATTGAACGTTTGAAACTAGAGAAGCCTCAACACAGGTTCACTTGCGTTAATCTTAGTTATCTTACCCTAGCTCTTTCCTATCCAGATGATTTGGATTCAGTTGGAACATTTAACCCTCTAGCTGTGAAACATCTCCGTTACCAGTGATGCTCCTTTGGGCGGGTACATCCTTGACTACTAGGATGGAGTCTTTCTTAGGGACTCACTCTCAGGTGCGACTTTCGGTTCGCACCAGCAATTATTAATTGTATATTCATTGCCGTCACTCTTGCTAATTGGTTATTTCAATAATTTTAAATTCTGAAGTAAGTCGAAATACAGCCAAAGAATCTCGTCCTTGCTGAACGTTGGCTAAACAACATATTTGACTGGCTATTTCAGAGGAAAAAGACAATGTGGAACGGTATTTTAAGTGCATATGACCACATAAAACTAGTTTTGGACATAATGCTTCTACCAGTAAACGAGCATATTCATTACCGATTGATTCATACCTGGCATTTGAATATCTACTTTGAAACATTGCTAAATCTTCTGGGGAGATAATTCCTGATGCCCAGTCGTGTAAAAGTAAAATATCAGCATTACGGTAATCAATTGCTCGTTCTATTTCTGATTCTAAAAAGCTAATATATTCTTTATTAGATCTATATTTTATTTCAGAGGCAGATGGTCGTTCAGACAATTGAAACAATTGTTGTTTATAAATTCCAGATACGCCAACAATTCTTAATCCAGCTAACTCTAATAAATTTACCCTACCAATGTAATTAAAGTTAGGTGCAATTTCTTGACCTTGGGGAAATCGATCTAAAAAACCATAAGATTCATGATTGCCACCGATGAACCATATAGGGTAAGGAAATTTAGCTTTGCCAGTATAAAAATCGCTAAAATCTCCTAGTTTCTTGTATTTAGTAGGCGCGTCCATCGTTAATAAGTCTTCTGAACTGCGATGCGCTTCAAAGTCACCTACCTGTAAAACAAATGATAGAGACAATCCATGTCTTTTTTCCCAGCTTTGTAGTAAACCCAGCATTGTATAGATGTGACCATGTACGTCACCTACAGCAGCAAAGTATATATCTTGGTTAGTGTACATTTATTTTTTAACTAAAAATAGGCTATCTTAGCAAATAGGCTTGTCTTAAAAACCAATGTCTCTATCGCAAAACCGTTAATCAATCTTTTATACTGTTAAAAATAGTTTTTAAAAGACGTTTTTGAATAGCTGGCGTTTTGAGCATTTTCTTATCTGCACTGAAAGATTGTAAATCAAAAAACTGTACGTCGTATTTAGTTCCAATATTAAAACCACTATCTTTGAAAATAGCTTCGTATTCTTTTGGTACTTTAATATTTTCAATCCAGTATTCACCGAAAACCGTTTGATTATCAAAAAAAGCTATACTTAGATCACCTTCTTTATAGCGAAAGAATTTAATTTGTTTTACTTGACGCTGTTTGATACCTGATACATCAGAAACTAGATCGGCAGCACCAAAAATCATTCCTAAATCAAACATTGTTTTATCAATTTTTTACATGACTATTTTTCAGTTTACTAACAAGACTATTTTGATAGTGTGATCTGGATGTTATGGAAAATGAGCTCGCAATCCTTTGTGTCTTTGCGAGAGACAAAATTAGAAAAAATAAAAAAAGTAATTGCGATCGCCTTTTTTCAAAGACAATATAAGATAGAGCGATTAGCCGACCCCTAGCCGACCGATCGCACTTCCTTATTCCAAGCACTACAATTAGTATGATTACTTAATATAAAATGCGATTGTGTCTTACAAATTAAACATTGTCATTGAAGAAGATGAAGACGGTTTTTATGCCTATTGTCCAGAATTAAAAGGATGCCAGAGTCAGGGAGACACTTTGGAAGAAGTACAAGCTAATATCACAGAAGCAGTCGAGTTATATATAGAGACTTTATCTAAAGATGAAAAACAAGAACTTCTTCGGCAATAGAGTAAGCGAAAGCCAATGAATAGTCTTAAATATAGAATTATAATTCAATGGAGTGATGAAGATAACTGTTTTCTAGTATCCTTACCAGACTTCAAAGACGAACAGCAATGGGTGACTCACGGCGAAACTTATCACTCAGCTTTGGAAAACGCTGTAGAAGTAATGGATATGCTGGTAAAAATATATCAAGAAAAAGGCAAAGCTTTGCCTGTGGCAAAAACTCTATATGATTCTGTTGCATAAATGCGATCGCTGCATCGCTTTTTTCAAAGACAAAGATAGTAGAGCAATCGCTCTTCTTCTGAAAGAGATTGAATAACCTGATATAGAGATTCGACAAGTTGCGTCATGAGTTTCGTCATTGTACCGTAGCCAATGTATTTAAGTTTAATGGTTTTGATTGGGTTCTAAGTTGAATTTATATATTGCGATCGCTTTTTTTAAAGACCATGAAGGTAAGTCATTGTCTAACCACAATGCAATTGCATTACTTATTGAGCTAAAATCAGTTTAGTCCATATAAACAAGACTATGACTGAAATATTGCAAGCTGAATCAACTCTTACTGATAGATATCAAACTACTGTTCCAGATATAGTACGTAAAACATTAGGTTTGAATAAGCGAGATAAAATAGCTTATACCATTAACCATGATGGAACAGTAACTATTACTCGTAGTGAAACAGAAGAAGATCCCGTATTAGAAAAGTTTCTTGATCTTTTAGCTCAAGACATGGAACAAAATCCACAACACATAAAACTCGTTACAACAGAGACTTTTGAAAAAGTTCAATCTTTAGTTGGAGATATGGAAGTAGATTTTGATGCATCTTTATCTGATGAGGATGAATAATTTTGTCAGATAAACAGCCTTTAATCTTAAATGGATGGCGTGTTTTTGCTCATCCTCTATTTACCAGCCAGCTAGAAGAATTATCAAATAAAGTAGAGCTTCTGCGACAGAAATATCCGCAGGACTATCAAAAGAAAAACACTACCAAACGACTAGCAGCAATTAATAGACTTGCTTTTGAAATTATCCCTCAAGATCCAACCCGTAAAGAATACCGTCAAGGAAATACTCTCGGTAGCGAGTACAAACATTGGTTTCGCGCTAAGTTTTTTCAGCAGTATCGCTTATTCTTTCGCTATCATCAACAACAGAAAATTATTGTCTATGCTTGGGTCAATGACGCAAAATCTAAACGAATAGATGAAAGTAAAACTGACGCTTATATAGTATTTAAAAGGATGCTAAAAAGCGGTAATCCACCTGACAATTGGGAAATGCTCTTAAAACAGGCACAGAGTTTAAACGAATAGAAAGGCATTTTTTGAACGAGAGATCGCTTGAACCCAAAATAACTTTTTAATTAAAAAGGCAAAACCTTTAGACAGAAAGGGTTTGAGTTACTTGTGTCAGGCAGTCAGTACTCAACCTCAATTTAGACGCGTTTTCTATTTTTTAAACATCGTAACTCAACAGTAATAGGTAATCACCTAATCAGTGATCAGTTTAGAGGGTGTTTTAAAAGTCTCAATTGCTACCTTTAAATATAATTATTAGAACGAAACAACTAATATTTGAGACTATCTGGTTAAGGGCTAAATCTGATTGCTGAGTAATCAAATTTACTTCTCAAACACTCTCTTAGTTTTTATCCTCATTACATACCAGAATACACTCAATCTAAGGTGAGCCAGGAAGCTCTGGATTATCTATCTTACTAGATAGTTCGCCATCAAGTTCATCTATTCCCCCAGCGTCTGCACCTTTAAGTTTTAAGCATAGCTCAAACAGGACTTCTGATAAATCTGCGCGGGAAACCTTGTTAGTAGATAAATCTGATAAATTAGACTCTAGTTTTTCTAGTACCTGCTGTTTTAATAGCTGTATATCTCGTTCAATAGCAGATTTAGTCTGAGTTATTTCTCCTTTCAAACTATTGGTATTGGCATTAAGATTATTTTGGAGAAAATCTATATTATCACTGCTTTGTTGTGAGATTGCATCTAGCTCTTTCTGAAATTGATGATGTTTCTCATGAATAGATAGATTAAGATACTTGATTTTTTTTTCTGAGGAATTAGACACTGAATTTATTTTTTGCAGTAGCCTACTTTCTAGCTGAGAGATTCGCTCATCAATTACTAGTTGAAATCTTTGGGTATTAGCCTCAAGCTGATCCAGTTTTTGATTGTAGCGTAAGAATTTATGATTATATTCGTCAATTTGCTCGCCAAATAGTAGCTCCTGAAGTTGAGTTATGTTTCCTAATCTTTTTCTAATTTCTGCTTTGGTGATATTGGTCATAATTATATTTACTTCTCAAACAGATAAGGCTATAAATGGTCTATGTCTTTAGAAGAGAAACGATGTCAGAGTGCAAGTTTAGTTATTATTTTATAATAATCAAGATTAACTCAATTTACTATTAAATTTTTATTTAGTAATTTTTCCCGAATAAATAGTTTTAATAAATTCAATTCGAGCAGCTTATTATGGCAATCCTATTGAGTTTGGGAAAATGTTAGTATTAAATGTTATTTATAGCATAAGGGTATAACGTTATCGCCCATTTGTTATTAGTCATTTTTATGAATGATTCAGAACTACCATATAAAAATTAAACTACTATTTTATTGGCAGCATAACTTCAATCGTGGTTCCTTGATTAACTTTGCTCTTAACAACGATTGAACCTTGGTATAGGTCTACAGATTTCTTAACAATAGCTAAACCCAAACCTGTACCAGGAATAGAATTAACATTACTTGCCCGATAAAAAGATTCAAATAAATGCTTTTGTGATTCTAAAGGAATACCAATACCGCGATCGCGCACTTCAATTTTAACTCTAGCTGGTTGTTTTACTTGGGATATAACCAAGTTTACAGTTGAGCCAGAGGAAGAATATTTAAGGGCATTAGATAGTAAGTTATCTAGGATATTTCTCAAGCTTGCTCGATCTAAATTAATAATTTTTTGTTCAGCTTGATAATTAAATTCTACCTTTTTATCATCATAAATAGAAGTGATTTTCTCAATCATTTTGAAACAAAATTCTTGAAGATTAACTGATTCTAATTTCAACTGTCGCTGATCTGATTCCGCTTTGTTAAGAACTAGAACATCTTCTAATAGAGAATTCATAGTCAAAGCCGCATCTTGAATTGATTGCAAATAGAATTCACTAGAGGACTCGCTAAAATCAGGATTCTCGCGGAGGTTTTGGACGCAAAGTAAAATACTACTTAAGGGATTACGAAATTCATGAGAAGCCATTGAAATAAAGCCCGATTTAAGTTCTCTTAATTCCTTTTCCTTAGCAAGAGATTTACGAATTTCAGCTTCTGCTTGCTTTCTGGCAGTAATATCTCTACCAATATAGACGCAGTTGAAAAAGTTTCTTACTTCAGTTGGGGCAATAAAACAGTCAAACTCAATCTGAATTATTTGTTCTGCTTGACCTAAAAAATTGACTTCAACTTTGCGAACTGTATCATCTGAATTTAATAAAGAATTATATATGTTTTGATGATTGAAATGGGGGTCTTTAATTAAACAATTTATAGGCTGATTAATTAACTCTGACTTTTTTTGTTTAAATAACTCCGTGCATGATTTATTGATGCGCTCAATCTTGCCTTGAGGAGAAGTGATTAACAAAACGTCCTGCATGGACGCAATAATCTTATTGGTGCAGTATTCAAATCTTTGCAGTTTATTGAGAACAATTTCTACTTCATTGATACGTTGAATTGAAGCTTGTTGCAGTAGGGTAGCTGCCGTAACATCTGTTAGCAAAATAATGAGATATTCTGACTGCCCTGTAATTAATAAATTAAAATATAAATTTTGGTCTGACTCTTGATGGCGAGAGACAGTTTCCAAGCTAAAATTTTCTTGTTGTCCCGATAATATTTCCTGACAAGTTTCTTCTAAACCTACAACTTCGGGAAAGCTGTTTCTAATATCTTCACCAATCAATATATCTCCATCAGCATAGTTCGGAACATCATCTGAAAATTGAACGACCATAAAATTACGATCGCAAATAATATATTCTTGTTCTGAATGTTCGAGGGCGGGTATAAAATCCACAGTTCGATAACTAGCTAATAATAATTAATTTAAATATATAAAATTAATTTGACTAGATCCTGAGTCAGATCAATACTTTAAATAAGATTAAATTAATGATGATGGCTCAAATTTGAATAACAAAAGCTTAAATTGCCAACTTCACAAGATTTAAGCACAACGATGCAGCGACTGCATAAAGAAGCGATCGCCACTACTAGTTTGTCAGATGACGATCGCTTTGATCTTTACAATAATGTTATTTTTGACTAATTACACGCTTGGGCATCATCTGCAAGTAATAAAGATGAATTAAAAACTAACGGTAACTCAACAGGCAAAATAATCGGTTTAACGGTAACGCTTTTTACGACGAGCGATCGCCTTACGCTTGCGCTTTTCGATGGGGGTTTCGTAGTGACGACGACGTTTAATATCGGCGAAGATACCTGCTTTGGATACTTGACGTTTAAAGCGACGTAGTGCAGATTCTATGTTTTCGTTTTGTCCAACAACCACTTGGGTCATTAAAAATCATCCTCCTTTATTAGTTTTTCTCAATATTAGATTTTAGTTGATGGCACATCAGCTTGATATGCCGATGAACTTCTAATTATAACTTGGGCTTAGGCAATCTTTTTCTTTTTGCTCTTAAAGAATAAATATTAGAACAGCTTCAGTGTAAAAAGTGGCGAGTTCCGCTTAAAACCATTACCAACCCCAGTTCATTAGCTGCTGCAATAGAGTCGCGATCGCGAATTGAACCACCTGGTTGAATAATAGCGCTGATGCCAGCTGCCGCCGCAGTACGTACCGAGTCATCAAAAGGGAAGAAACCATCGCTTGCCAGTACTCCCCCTTGAGCCTCTTCGGCTGCTTGTTCTAGAGCAATTTTAACCGCACCCACGCGATTCATTTGTCCTGCACCAATGCCTAAAGTAGTGCGATCGCGACTAACCAAGATAGCATTTGATTTAACATGCTTGACTAGCTTTTGAGCAAAGAGCATTTCGGCAATCTGTTCAGTAGTCGGCTGCTTATCAGTAACGATTTGCCAATCATCAGGGTTTTCAATTTGGTCGTCACTAGTCTGCACTAAGAATCCCCCAGCGATCGCTTTAATGGTTTCTGTTTGTCCTGTAGCTAGATCGGGCAACAATAAAATTCTCAATTTAGATTTAGCTTGGAGAATTTGTTTGGCTTCGGCGGTACACTCAGGTGCTACAACACACTCTAAAAAAGTTTTGGTTAAAGCCTGGGCAGTAGCAGCATCAAGGGGCTGATTAAGTGCCACAATGCCTCCAAAAGCGGAAATACTATCGGCATTGAAAGCTTTTTCATATGCCTCTGCTAGAGTTTTGCCTACTGCCGCACCACAGGGGTTAGTATGCTTTAACACGGCGGCGGCGGGTTCAGCGGGGTCAAATTCAGCAATAATGCGTCGGGCTGCTTCCAAATCCACCAAATTATTGTAGCTAAGTTCTTTTCCCTGTAATTTAGTTGCTGCCGTCCATCCCGATGCTACTGTGCCAGTTTGATACCAAGCGGCTGGCTGATGAGGATTTTCACCATAGCGCAATGACTGCACCTTAGTTCCCGCTATACCATAGCTATCTCCTAATTCTGACTGATTTAGATTAGCAAAATAGGCTGAAATGGCGCGGTCATAACTATTAGTATGGGCAAATGCTGCACCAGCCATGCGCTGCCGAAATTCTAAAGGTACCTCACCCTGAGACTTGGTATATTCTGCTAAGTAATTTTCATATTGCTCGGGGTTGGATAATACCGTTAAATACTTATAGTTTTTAGCGGCGGCGCGAATTAAGGTCGGTCCCCCAATATCAATTTTTTCAATGGCATCGGCAACGGTGACATTAGGTTGCGTGATCGTCTGTTCAAAGGGATAAAGATTAACCACCACTAAATCTAAGGGACGAATATTATTAGCTTCTAAGTCGGCTTGATCTTCTGGTAAATCCTGACGCGCTAATATTCCACCATGAATACGAGGATGTAAAGTTTTAACCCTTCCCCCTAAGATCTCGGGGGACCCCGTATAGTCACTGACCTTAGTTACGCTAACTCCAGCCTCCTGTAGAGTTTTGGCTGTACCACCGCTGCTAATAATCTCAAACCCAAATTCTACTAACTGGCGAGCTAATGTCACGATACCAGTTTTGTCCCAAACGCTTAAAAGTGCTAAACGACTCATAAATTGCTTTTACTTCCCTCTAGTAATTTGATTATCGGGTTAGACACACCAAGGAGTCGGTGTGTTTTAGGTCATTTCCTTGACCAGCTCCGTGAACTACTCGACTCTCATGCTATCCCATAGAGAGCGAGCCTCTTTTCCCTCGACGGGGCAGTTTTGAGTGAGGCATGTCCCAACCCCACTAATTTGACCAGAAGTGCCGAGTTGTGATCGCGGTGGATGGAAATACCGCAATCATGCTCGTGCCACCTGTCTGACAAAGTTTTAGGAGTTTTTTGGAGACATGAGCTGCAAAATTGACTCGTTCCCCAGGGATCGACCTTGATGACACGTTTTCCGAGCTTCCAAGCTACCCATTCGAGAATGCTGACAAATTGACCGTGAGCAGCGTCTAACCAAGAAAGATTCATGCCCGATTTTTGAGCTTGGTGATTAGGTAGAAAACCTCCTTTGCCGTCTGATTTGGCTTGGTTTCTGCGGACTAGATTTTTCAGCTTGAGATCTTCGACAAACACTACATCAGCTTGCTCAAATAACTGATAAGCTACGCGAAAGTGAAAATTTAGACGCTGACGTACTATCTTCTGATGTAGTTTGGCTATTGCTTTATACAATTTCTGCTTGTCTTTAGATCCATTTGTCAGCTTATCTTTACGATGTTGTAATCGAGTCAACCTTTTAGATGAACGTCTCAAAAATTGGGGGATCTCAACATAGTTTCCGTTGTCTTGAGTTAAGAATCGCTCTAATCCTAGATCGATTCCAATACTATTTTGCTTTGTGGGAGAAATTGCTTCCTCCTCTTGATTAGGAACTGTGCGGACGCTTTGCGTCCCAGTCGTCGTAAGACGACGATCTGCGCGTACGCGCTGCTCTTCTATTACTAGGGAGATGTACCATCCGTCTGCTTCTAGTTTCACTGTTCCTACTTTGACGACAAAGCCACTGGGTATTGGTCGATGAAAAACTGTAGCTACGAATCCTATGCCAGGAAGTTCTACATAACCTTTATCCTCGTGTATGTGCTTGTTTTTTAACTGCGAGTATGAAAATGATTTGTAGTAGTGAAGTCCTTTGAAACGTGGTCTGCCCGACCTATAGCCGTTTTTATTGGGCTTAATAAAATTAGAAAAAGCTGTCTCCACCCTATTAATTACATCTTGCAAAACTTGCGAATGTAATTTCTTATAGCGTGGGAACAGCTTTTTAGTGTTTTTGAGGTCGGCTAATTGAACGGTTTGCCACTGAACGTAACCCCCTACAATATTTGGATGTTTATCACCCTTTCTGGTCATAGGTAATCCGTCTTCGCCTAGTTTTCTGCTGTCTCTAACCTGTGTTCTAAACTCAGGAATATTTTGATAGATGCGCTTAACTGGCGCTACAGAAACATTAAGAGGACAGGCGTTAATAGGCGTTCTAGTAGCTTCCCACCATTTGTATCGTTCGCCTAAGCGATAGTTGTACTGATTGCGACAGCAGTTTAGCCACTCGGTCAGAGTAGCGTTTTGTTCTGTTGTTGGCTTCAGTTTGTATCGATAGTTCATTTTCATGAGAAGATAATACCACCAACACGAGAGATGTAAACCTAGACATACTGAAAAAGTATGTAGAAAATCAAGGGAGAGATTGCTTGACTCTGCTGCGGCGCTCCGTCTCGCAGCTTACATGCGGCGGTTGCGGAGCAAGTCCGAAGGACTTACCGAATCGCCTTTGTCATCTCGATGCTGATTCAAAGAATACAGCACGGGACTTCTCAAGCTAACAGGTTAAACAATAATCCTACAGCCTTAGCAGCAACTCTCATCCTGACCCAACGAATTGGTTTACCCGTAGGCATCGCCTTTTTCAGCGGATATGTATTTGAGATCGGGTATATTCACGTCTAGTGTTGGTTGAATATCGAGTTTGATTTACTTTATTAAATTGCTATTGATAAGTAGTTCCACTTTATTAAACATCAAACGTTTAGGCTGGTTAAAGGGGAAGGGGAAAAGATATTCTTGAACTTTTTTCAGTCTTCTATTATTCGTTTATTTAGGTGGAACTACTTAGAAATATTGATTCAGTTTGATTTAGCTAAAATACTCAGTTCACTGAGGATCAAATACATTCCCCATAAAGAGAATACTTTCGGTCGTCTCATCACAGATCGCAAAAAAGAACGGTCGATTAACATTAAAATCAAAAGGCTGTGTTTCGGGTATAGCTGAAGTAATCCGTACCCCAATTGAAGTCACCCCTGCTGCTTCGCTTCCCTCTTCGTTAACTTCAATGACTGTTTTATGCTTAACCGTATCTATTGCCACTGGACTATCAGTTAATCGTGAGAAATCTGCCTGGAGGGGAATAAACACCTGTTGCATGCCCAAAGCCTGAAGAATATCACTGAGTTCCGTATCGTATTCAAGAGTAAACTTTGGTAGAGAAATATTGCCTGCTTGCGATCGCATGTTCTCCAGCCATTCTTGCCAGTTATCTAAATTTAGCTGTTGCTGAAATTGTTCTAAACTACTGCTGGTTTGGGGTAAAAAAATATACATTCCCAGTTTGCCTTCACCGTAGGGTAAACGTACCGCCTGAAATTGTTCGTTTTCGTAATAGCTATATTCTCCTGTTTGACTCATCATAGCTACCGTTTTGCTGGCTTCAGGCGAT
The DNA here is from genome assembly GCA_039030815.1 of Cyanobacteria bacterium P01_A01_bin.83. GTDB lineage: Bacteria > Cyanobacteriota > Cyanobacteriia > Cyanobacteriales > Xenococcaceae > Waterburya. Next base: position 14,260 of record JBCCDL010000034.1, read on the forward strand.
CGCTCAAAAGGCTGTTGGCTAGTAGCATCGGCATCAAATTTCTGACTCCAGCTACCTTTAAAATAAATAGCGTTAACTAGATACATGGCATCATCAGGATTAACCGCATCAATAATTTCGGGAATTTTATTGTTGGTGTTGTCTGCAACCCATTGATTAATCGTATTTTTGACCGCAACATTAGCAAAATCAAGATTGCTTACCTGTGCGTCGTAGAATTCCTGGGCAATATTTAAATACTGATCTTTGAGAGTAATATTTTGATTAACCCATAAAGAATTAGCGATCGCCAACTCCACATCATCAGTATCAGTATTAGTCAGAGTTGCCCTCAGTTGAGCATAACTAGGGTTAATATTCTGAGTATCGAGATCCAAATTCAAAACCCGATCAATCTCAGTTAAAGTATCCCCCGCAGTACCATTACGCACCATCGCCAGAGCGAGCGCCACACTCGGCGGAGAAATCATCATATTTTGATTTGGAGATTCTGACGAAGTCACCGCAGGCACCGTGCTTTCAGCGCGGTGTAACGGTGACTGTGCCTCAATTTGAGTCAATAAATCAAATCCGAAGCGATTATTAGCATTTGCTAGCTGAATAATATCAGTTTTTGCTGGTGGAGAACTTGCCATTAGACTATGGGGGGTAACAGAATCAAAAGTTGCTATCTGCAAATGTGGAGGTTTACCAGATTCAGACTCGACGCTGCTTGAATCAAAGACGACAGTTTCCTGTTGAGATACTAGTAACCCCAAGAGCAAAAGTAACCCCAAAGCACAGGTTCCCAAAACAGTATTACGATTCATTAGCCACAAAAATAAGAGGTGCAGGTTATGGTAGTTTAAGACGCACAAAATCTGCCATAAGTTTCCCTCATATAATCATTAAAGCAATTGCTTCTAGACATCAATGAAAACCCGTGTTAGAAAAATTTTATTACCCAGGATTTTTCGTAAACCTATGGTATTTATAGTTATGGACGTAGACTGAAATAACTTAAACTGTTCGAGAACTGATTTTAACTAAAAATAATATTAGAGGTAATTAGCTAAAATGAATCTGATTGAAATTATTGAAAAAGGCGGAATTGCGATGTATCCGCTGTTATTTCTTTCAATACTCTCCATCTCAACTATCTTAGAACGGCTTTGGTTTTGGTCACGAGTAGTTTTTAAAGAGAAAAAAATCTTTAATCAGATCATGGAGGCTGCTGAACGCAATTGGGATTTAGTCGGTAAAATTGCTCAAGAACATATTAATCATCCCTTGGGTAAATTTGTCTATTCTCCCTTTAAATTATCCGACCCTGACCCCGATGTATTTCATATCGCTTTAGAATCGGCAGCAGAAGAACAACTAGCAAGTATGCGGAAGGGAGATAAGGTTTTAGAGGCAATCATTGCGCTTTCCCCTCTGTTAGGCTTATTTGGTACCGTGTGGGGACTAATTCAAGCCTTAAGCTCAATTAGAATTAGCGATCTGGGTACTGCTGATTCTTCTGGTGTAACCCTAGGTATTGGTGAATCCTTAATCTCCACCGCAGTTGGACTGTTAGTAGCAATTGTCAGTCTCAGTTTTTATCGACTATTTCAAGCTTTTTGGTCAAACCAAATCAGAATTTTACGTCGTACAGGAAGTCGTTTAGAAGTTCTATATCGCGATCGCTGGATGCAGTCTGAACTAGAATCTGATGTAGTTACTAGCAAAGATGATTATTCATATGTAGAGTTTAAGCCCCCGAGTCAGTAAACACCTCAACAGTCAACAGTCAACAAAAGTTTAATTTCTAAGATTGTTTATAAATAGTATCCCTAAGTAGAATTTAAAATTAATAGTAAATGAGTTCCAAAAGAAAGTACCAACCAAAGCCGATTAGACCCTTAAATCTCTGGCAGGATGATAGTCAGTCCAGCGGTGCTAATATTGAAATTTTGCCCTTAATTGACGTTATTTTCTGTATTTTGACCTTTTTTATCCTGGCTGCGGTCAATTTCTCTCGTCAACAGGCAATTAGCCTCGATTTACCCCAGGCGAAGACTGGTGCCCCACAGATGCAAAATATTTTGATTGTGACTATTGATGATATTGGTCAATTGTATGTCGATCAAAATTTAGTCAGCCGTAGCGATTTGACTTGGGAAATTAAGAAATATAAGCAGCAGAATCCTGATGGTTTAATGACTCTCTATGCCGCTAAAAATTCAACCTATCGCGAGGTGGTTGAGGTTTTAGATATTCTCCGAGAAGTGGGGGGAAATCGGGTGGCACTGGCTACTCTACCAGAAGGCTCTCAACCAAATCAAGTTCCCGCAATTCCTGGGGTAAATCCCGCTTTACCAGGTTTACCAGGCAGCATCGATCCTTCAAATAATTCTCCTGCGCCACCTGCTCCTTAAACAAGAGTCTATCCCACCGATTTGCTGAAATAAGTATTTCTGCTTTAATATATCTGCGAAATGTCCGATCATACGTTCCATCAAGCTCATCTCCCTCAGGGCGATCGCTAAGAAACTTGTGTAGAAAAAATAAAATAAAGCGAGGGATTTAAAACTTTTATACTATCCTCAACAAGATACCCACGAGCTTAGAAATTGAGTAGTTAACAATGTAACCAGGAAGATATAAGCGATCGCTTGGATAGATATGTATTCAAAATGCAAATAACTCCCTTAAGAGGCTTTAATTGACTTTAATTTATTACGCTTAGTGTGAATTAGCTTCGTTGAAAGGTTAATAGTTCTTAGCTTTTAGCTCTTAGCTTCTTGCTCCCGCGACAAGCGGATTTAAAATCCGCGTCGGGGGTGCGCTTTTTTAGATTCAAGTAGTTATTTAAAAGTTAACTGCTATAGATCTAGAGCTACGCAATTCCTTCGTTTCTG